>JANPIT010000692.1:0-19420 GCA_031425115.1 Opitutaceae bacterium
GCCGGGTCGATGTCGACCCCGCCGATGATCTCGAGCCAGGACTGCTCCGCGGCCAGCTTGAGCGACTCGATACCGATAGGGCCCAGGCCGAATTGGATGACTTTGATTTTCTTCATGCGTGGAAAGGGTCGGCCTTTCATTCGCACGTGTGATGCCAACTGCCCTCCGCCCGGGCGCGCCGCGTGGGTGAGCCACCGTCGAGGACCATGCGTCAACGCCGCGGGCGGGCGGGCCTGCGGATCGGCTCACGCCTCGCGCTCGGATGCGTTATTTTTTGAACTCCGCCGGATCAATGCCCTGTCGGCGCACGAGCCGGAAATAGTGCGAGCGATCGAGGCCCGCGCGACGTGCCGCTTCGGCCATGTTGCCGCAGGCCTGCCGCAGTGTTTCGCGCACATAAGCTTTCTCAAAGGCGTTTCGCGCCGTCGTGAAATCACCCTCCAGTAGCGTGCCCGAGCCGGGCGAACTGCCGCTGCTGGTATCACGCACAATTTTCTCCGGCAGGTCGTTCACCTCGATTTGTGCGCGGTCATGCAGCACGGCAAAGCGCTCCATCAAGTGCTCGAGTTCGCGCACGTTTCCCGGCCAGCCATAACCTTGGAGGCGGCGCAGGGCCTCTTCACTGAGCTGGAGCGGCACCGCGCGGGCGCCGCGAAACCGCCGCAAAAAATGATTTGCGAGCAGTCGCACGTCTCCCGCCCGGCGCCTCAGGGGTGGCAGCGTCAGGGTGATGACGTGCAATCGATAAAACAGGTCGGCGCGGAACCGGCCGGCTTCCACTTCCTTTTGCAGGTCGCGATTGGTCGCGGCGATCACGCGCGCCTTCGAGTGCAGCGTTGCGCTCCCCCCGACCCGGTTGAAGTGGCCGCTCTGCAGCACGCGCAGGAGCTTTGATTGCACGGTGAAACTCATCTCGCCGATCTCGTCGAGAAAGAGCGTGCCGTCGTCAGCCTCTTCGAAACGCCCCGTCCGCCGCTCCGTCGCACCCGTGAACGATCCGCGCTCGTGGCCGAAAAGCTCGCTCTCGAGGAGATTCTCGGGAATCGCGGCGCAGTTCACCTCCACGAAGGCCTGGGTGCGCCGCGCGCTGCGTTCGTGGACGGCCTGCGCCACGAGTTGTTTCCCGGTGCCGGTCTCGCCCAGCAGGAGGACGCGGCTGTCGCTCTTGGCGACAGCACTGACTGTCTCGAAAATCGCCTTCATCGCTGGATCCTCGGACAACATCAACGTGGCCGAGGCGGCCTCGCCGACCGCGACGGACGGGCGTTGCTGGGCGGTGAAAATTTTTTCCAATCTCGCCCGCAGCTCTTCGGCGGAGATCGGTTTCTCGATGTAGTCGGAGCACCCGAGACGCATGGCCTCGATCGGGGTCTTTTCGTTGCCGTAGCCCGTGATCATCACGATCGGCAACATGGCGCCCTGGCCGCGCGCGCGACGGATCACCTCGAAACCGCCCAGCTCGCGCATGATCAGCGTGGTGATGACCAAGTCGGGCTCTTCGCTCTTCAGGCGCCGGAGCGCGCGCAGCGGGCTCGTGCAGATCGTCACCTGCCGGCAGTGGTCTTTCAGGTAACTGCGCACCTCCTGGCAGAACGTTGGGATGTCGTCGATGACCAGGATGTGCTTGCCGGCGAGCGCCGAGGAAGGGGGCATGGGTAAGAGACGAAACGACAACCGGAGTGGCCAGAATGACAACAGCGGAGTTCTGGATCGCACGAGGCGGCGATCGCTGGCACTCCCCTTGTGCACTTGGTTCTTGCGGCCGTGCTCAGCGCACGGACTTCTTCGTTTCCCCTCTCATGTCGCTCTCCCCCTGGCTGGTCCTGTTGCTCGCGGTGCCCATTCTGCTGCTCGGCGAATGGGTGGTGCGGCGCGTCCCCGCGCTCCGGCGTTTCAACATCCCCGCGCCGGTCGTCGGAGGGTTGTTGGTTTGTGGCGCCGTGCTGCTGGTTAACGTCAGCGGCGCGGCCAAGCTTTCCTTCGGGAGCCGCGTGAACGACGGGTGGTGGACATGGCTCGTGTGCGCGGAGCCGGAATGGGCCTCGCGACCGGCGCGGCCGATCAACGCGATCTTCATGGTCGGCTTTTTTGTGTGCGTCGGGCTGAACGCCACGTGGTCGCTCGTTCGCTCGGGGGGCGCGCAGCTGATCATGTTCTGGTTTGTAGCCTCCCTGTTCGCCGTGGTGCAAAATGTCGTTGGCGTCGGCATCAGCACGGCCATGGGAGAATCCGCCCTGCTCGGCATCATGTGCGGGAGTGTCACACTCACAGGCGGGCACTCGACGGCGCAGGCGTTCGCGGAACCATTTGCGCAGGCGGGCTTGCAAGGCGCCGCGGTCATCGGGGTTGCCGCGGCGACGTTCGGGTTGATCGCGGGCGCCCTGCTCGGCGGTCCCGTTGCGACCCGTTTGATTGAGAAGCACCGCTTGCGCTCCTCGGATGGCAACGCTCCCGGTGGGGGATTGGCGGATACGGCGACCGCCTCCGCCGCGAGCGAGGATGCAGGTTTGGTCACGTTGGTGCGCGCTTTGGCCCGACAGGGCAGCCGTCTCGTCGCTCCGGTCCTCATTGTCCTGATCTGCGTGAAGGGCGGGGCGTGGGCAGGTTATCTCCTGCAAAAAACCGGCATGATTTTTCCCGTTTCGATGGGCGGCATGTTGGTCGGTGTGATCGTGCGCAATTTGCATGACGCGGTGGGCGGCAAGTGGATCGACAGCGATGTCGTCGATGGCATCGGCGCGGTGCTGCTCTCGCTGTTTCTCGTGATTACAATGGCGGGGTTGAACCTCGTGGAACTTGCCGCAACCGCATTGCCGATGCTCGTGATCCTCGTCGTGCAGATTGTGCTGATGGGCGTGTTTGCGCTCGTGGTGACGTTCCGCGCCATGGGCCGCGACTACGATGCCGCGGTGATGGCGGCCGGGCATTGCGGCTTTGCGCTGGGCGCGACCTCCAACGCCATGGCGACCATGCTCACGGTGGTGCAGCGCTACGGTCCCGCGCGGCGCGCCTTCCTCATCGTGCCGCCGACGGGCGCCCTGCTCATCGACGTGACCAACGGATTTATGCTCACCGGCATTCTGACTTGGCTGAAATGAACCTGCGCCGGCCACCGCGCCGTGGCGCATCAATACACCTTCGTCATGCCACCATCTACCAGGAGGGTTTGGCCGGTGATGTAGGTGTTCGCGGGCGACGCAAGGAAGACCACGAGCCGCGCGAATTCCTCGGGTGTGCCGTAGCGGCCGAGCGGAATCGTCTTTTCATGTTCGGCGCGCACGTGCTCGACCGTGGCGCCGGATTTCTGCGCGCGCAGGCCGTCGAGATGTTCGACGCGATCCGTGTGAATCCGGCCAGGCCCCACGACGTTGACGAGAATGCCGTCGCCGCCGACCTCGCCCGCCAGCGTCTTGCTCATGCCCACGACGGCAGTGCGAAACGTATTCGAAAGGATCAGGTTTTCGATCGGACTCTTCACGGCCGCAGAAGTGATGTTCACGATGCGCCCGCCGCCTGCTTTTCGGAGATGGGGCAGCACGGCACGCGTCGCGCGGATCGTGCTCAGCAAATTCAACTCAAATGCGGCCTGCCACATCGCATCGTCGAAGTGATCAAAGGTGCCCGCCATGGGACCGCCGCAATTATTCACGAGGGCAAACACGCCCCCGAACGCCGCAACCGTCACCTCGACCAGGCGCGTGATGTCCGCGGGTTTAGTCAAATCAGCGACGGTCACCGCCGGCTCGTGCCCCGTGGCCGCCTTGATCTCCGCCGCGGCACGTTGGAGTTCCGCGGCGCGCCGGCTGCAAAGCATGACGTTCGCGCCCTCGCGGGCGAACTCGAGCGCGGTGGCTTTACCGAGACCGGCACTCGACGCGCACACGATGACGGATTTTTCTGCGAGGCCGAGATTCATGGGAGCGTGAGAGGTTCTGGGGCGGGGCGGTGCCAAGTCGTGACATCAGTGCCTCCGCTGCGCAAGACCGTGAGCAAACGCCGCGTTGGCGTCTCCCTCAACGTGATCGCGCTCGCCGGCGGGGCAGAATCCTCGGGCGGCTGGCACAACGAGTGCTGAAATTTTTCCACGTGTTTTCCATTCGCCCCATCCTGCGGCTCGCGTCCGCCGCGTTTATGCTCGGCAGCAGCCTGGCGCTCCTGCGTGCGGAAAATTTTGACGTGCTGATTCGCGGCGGTCGGGTGCTCGACGGCACCGGCGCGCCGTGGGTCGCGGCAGATATTGGAATCATCGCTGATCGGATCGTCGCGGTCGGCCGGTTGAGCGGGGCAACGGCGAAGCGCGTCGTCGAAGCGGGAAGTCTCTACGTCGCGCCGGGATTCATCGATGGGCACACGCATGCGGGACCGGCGTTGGCGCGACCGGAAACGGCGGCCGCCGAGCCGCTGCTCACCCAAGGCATCACCACCGCATTTTTGAATCCCGACGGCGGGGGACCCACGGACCTCGCGGCCCAGGCGGCTGCGATTGTCCAGCAGCGTCCCGGCGTAAATGTCGCGCAGCTGATCGGCCACAATTCGGTGCGCAGCGCCGTGCTCGGCACGGCGGATCGGGCGCCCGATGCCGCTGAGCTCGAGAAAATGCGCAGCTTGGTGCGGCGCGGATTTGAGGCGGGCGCGTTCGGACTTTCCGCCGGGCCGTTCTATGTGCCTGGCACGTTTTCCAAAACCGAAGAGCACATCGCCCTCGCGCGGGTGGCGGCTGAATTCGATGGATTTTATACCAGCCACGTGCGCGATGAGGCCGATTACAACGTCGGCGTTGTCGCCGCGGTGGACGAAGTGATTCGCATCGCACGGGAAGCGCGGCTGCCGGGCATCGTCACCCATATCAAGGTGCTCGGTCCGCGCGTCTGGGGACAATCGGCCGAGATTATTCGTCGCATCAACGCGGCGCGCGCGGACGGCGTGGAGATGTTTGCAGATCAATATCCCTATGAAGCGTCCGCCACGGCTCTGACGCCGGCGCTGGTGCCCGCCTGGGCGCAGGAGGGCGGGGCTGGCGCCTTGCAGGCCCGGCTGGCCAGCCCGGAGCAGCGGCCGCGCATCCGGCGTGAGATGTTGGAAAATCTCGAGCGCCGGGCGGGCGCAGCGAACATCCAAATCCGCACGCACCGCGCGGATCCGTCGCTCGAGGGCCAGCGCCTCGACGCGATCGCGCGCACCCGGCTGCTCGAGCCGGTGGATGCAGCGATCGCGCTGATTGAGGCAGGTGGGGCTTCGATCGTTTCCTTCAATATGCAGGAAAATGACATTCGGGCCTTCATGGTGCAGCCGTGGACGATGACCTGCTCGGACGGAGAACTCGTCGCATTTGGCGAGGGTGTGCCGCATCCGCGTTCCTACGGGCCGTTTGCCCGGAAAGTGCGGCGCTACGTCGTCGAGGAAAAGGTGCTGACGCTCGAGCAGGCGATCCACTCGATGACGGGCCTCCCAGCGACGGTGTTTCGCGTGCGCGAGCGCGGCGTGATCCGGCCCGGGGCGTTTGCCGACCTCGTGGTCTTCGATCTCGCCGCGATGCGCGACCGCGCCACCTATACGCAGCCTCACCAGCTTTCCGAAGGCATGCGCTTCGTCTTCGTCAACGGTCTCCCGTCACTCGTCGACGGCCGCTTGACGGAAACGCGCAGCGGTCGCGTGCTCTTGCGCGTCCGCCCCTAAGTTCAACGCATCGACCGCCTTTTGACCCTTCCTGCCTCATGACGCCGACCCGATCCACCGCGCTCGCATTCACGTTTACCCTGGTCGGCGTTTCGCTGATCGCCCAAGTGGCGCCCAGGCCGCCCGCCCCCGCCGAAAAAGCCGAAGCGCTTACGATGGAGGCCTTCACCGTCACGGGCTCGAACATCCGTCGCGTGGAGTCCGAGACCATGCTGCCGATCACGACCTTTGACCTCGAGGAGATCGAACTGCGGGGCGCCCAGACCATGTCCGATCTGTTCGAGACCATGCTGCTCGCCTCGCCGCCGGCGCTGAGCGAGCTCAATGTCGCCGGGCAAGACGCCCGCGGCGACAATGTTTCCATCGACCTGCGCGGCCTTGGCTCGGGCAGCACGCTGATGCTGATCAACGGCCGCCGCGTCGCCCCGCACCCGGTCAGCCAGTCGGAGAGCGGCACGCCGTCGCTCGCGGGCAACATCAACATCGTGCCCACCGCATTGCTCGCGCGCACCGACATCCTGCGCGACGGGGCGTCCGCCATCTATGGCGCCGATGCCGCGGCCGGCGTGGTGAACAATATCCTCTTCCGCCGCTACGCGGGCACGCGCGTAAGCGCCCGCACGTCGATGACCCAGGACGGCGGCGCCAACGAATACCGCTTCACGCTCCGTCACGGTCGCAGTTTCAACAGCGGCCGCACGCGGCTCACCGCGGGTCTGGATTTTTTCCATCGCGACGGCCTCAGCGCGCAGGACCGCTGGTGGTCGCGTGACGCCAATCTTCGCAACGTGCGTTCATTGCCGGCGCCATGGAACGGGCTGCCGGTCGTCGATGCCAACGGAGCGACCGTTCGCGACAACGATTTCGACAACCGCTCCTCCATCTCGGCGCTCGGCAGTTGGATTCGCGGGTTGCCGGCAGGGGATGGCGGCTTCGCCGGTGCGCGGCCGACCGGCAACGCGGGTATCTCCACCACGCAGCCCTCGCCCTATCTCACCACCTCGACGGCCGGAGCGTTTTATCTTTCGCCGCTGGCGGACGGCACGATTGGCGTTCGCCAAACGGCGCCATCCCGTGCGGTCGACGGGGTGGAGAAGGATTATTTCTACAACACGAACCTCGGCTCGAGCCTCGTCAATAAGAGCGACCGCGTGAACGGTGCCGTCAACTTCGAGCACCGGCTGCGCGGCGGGAGCGATTTCTTTGCCGAGGCGATTTTCTATCAGGCTCGATCCACGCTCGGCCGCACGCCGCTCTCCACCGACGCCACCGACGAGCCGAACATCGCTGTCGCCGTCAACAACCCCTATAATCCCTTCGGCTCGCGCTTCTACCACCCGCAGGGCCTGCCCAATGCCGACGGCACGCCGCGTCTCGTCGGCGCTCCGGCTGAGGTGCTGTTCGCGCCCGGCGTCGGCACGCGCATCGTGGACTGGCAGAACCGCCGCATCGAGGTGAAGTCCACCGCCTACCGCGTCGTCGCCGGCCTGCGCGGCAAGACTGGCCAGACCTGGGAGTGGGAGACCGCGCTGCTCTACTCGGGCGCGCAGACGCGCGATACGGAGCACGACAACGTCCGCGAGAGCCTGCTGCGCACGGCGCTCGCACGCACGGATGCGACGGCCTTCAACCCCTTCGGCTACACCTTCCGCATCGAGCCCGGGTCGAACCTCATCCGGCTCGACCGGCCCTACCGCAACCCCGAGTCCGTCGTGCGGGGCATGTTCGACGACTACATCCGTTTTGCCCGCACGGATCTTTTCCTCTGGGATGCGAAGTTCAACGGCCGCTGGCTGCGGCTCCTGGGCAACGACATTTCGTGGGCCCTGGGCGGCGAAGTGCGCCGCGAGAGCTACTCGGACAAGCGCCCGCCCTACGCCGGCGTCAACCCGCCGTCCGATCCCAACCCGCTCCTCCGGCCCAACGACAACGACTTCGTCGCCCTCAGCCCCTCCATCAACATCGCCGCCGACCGCACGATCTACTCGGCCTACGCCGAAACGCTGGTGCCCGTCGTGACAAAGTCGAACCGCCTGCCTGGCGTGCACTCGCTCGAGTTTTCCGGCGCCATCCGCGCCGAGCAGTTCCCGTTCTTCGGCCGCGCGGTAAAGCCCCGCTATGCGTTCGCGTGGGATACGTTCGCGTGGCTCAAGTTCCGCGGTTCGATCAGCCAGTCCTTTCGCGCCCCGAATCTGGTGCAGACCAACGTGAGCCCGCTCCAGCGCTCCGTCTCCGGCATTTCCGATCCCTACCGCTCCGAAGTCACCGGCCTGCTCATCGACGGCTCCACGAGTCGCACCGTCTTCCGCCAGGGCAACCAGAGCCTTCGCCCTGAGACTGGCCGCGGCGAGACCGTCGGTATGATTGTCGATGTGCCGCGCGTGCGCGGGCTGTCCTTCGGTGTCGACGTCTGGCGCGCGAAGCTCTCCGACGTGATCGCCAACACCACCGGCACGCGCCAGATGCTCCGGGACGAGCGCCTGCTCGACATCGAGACGCAGCGCCAACTCGCCGCCGGCACGCCCATCGGCTCCGTGAACCTAGGCAGCGGCACCGCCAATTACGTGGGCAACCGCGCCGTCGCCCGCGCCGCGCCCACCGACGCCGATCGCGCGTTCTTCAACACCTTCAACAACGGCCGTCCGGGGGCCGAGCAACGCGCGCCGGTGGGCCGCGTTCTTACGATCGTCGACGACTACACCAACCTCGGCCTCCGCGAGCGCACCGGCTGGGACGTGAACGTCGCCTGGCGATCCCCGCGCACCGAGGCCGGCACCTTCACCGTGCGCGGCGAACTCTCGCGCCGCCTGAAATACGCCGAGCAAATCGATCCGGACAGCGCGGTTGAAAGCGAACTCGAGGAGGACGGCATCGCCAAGTGGCGCGCCAATGCCAGCCTCTCCTGGCGGCGCGGCCGCTGGGGCGCGGGCTGGTTCACCAGCTACTTTGGCCGCTGGATCGACACCAGTGCGCTCACGACCGCCGCCGTCTATCAGGCGCTCGGCCGGCCGGACTACATCCGCGTCTTCAACGACGACGGCATCATCCGCTACGCGCATTCCGTGAAACCCTCGATTCTCCACAACGCCAATCTCTCGTGGGAAGCCGACCGCAGTTCCTCAAAGTGGCTGCGGGACCTCTCGGTGCGCGCGGGGCTGACGAATGTCTTCAACACGCCGCCCGTGGTCGTGGACGCCGGCCTTGGCTTCCAAAGCACCGCGTCGGCGGTGCGTGGCCGGCAATATTGGGTGGAACTCAGCCGGCGTTTCTGAGTGCGTCGGCACGTGCGCTTCGTCGTTTTCCTCCTTATTTCCAGTGTCGTGGTGCGGGCCGCCACGCCGGTCACGGTCACGCCGGTCACCGCGCGCCAGGGTATGGTCGTCGCGGCGCATCCGCAGGCCGCGGAGGTCGGCCTCGCCGTCCTGAAAGCCGGCGGCAACGCGATCGACGCCGCGGTCGCAACGTCGCTCGCGGTGGGCGTGGCGGAGCCCTACGGCTCGGGCCTCGGTGGCAAGCTGATGCTTCTCTATTTCGAAGCGAAGACGGGCAAGACCTATGCTGTCGAGGCGATGGATGCTGCTGGCTCGTTGGACATTGCCGCTTACCTGAAACGCCCCGAAGACGAGCGTAGTTACGGCTACGGCTCGGTGTGCGTGCCAGGGCTCGGGGCGGGCTTGTGGGCCGCGCACCAGAAGTGGGGCAAGAAAGCGTGGCCCGAAACCGTCGCACCGGCGGTCGCGCTCGCGCGGCAGGGTTTTCGCATTCTGCCGAAGAGCCGGGAGCACTTCGCGGAGCAGGAGAAGAAACTGCGCCGCGGTGACGCGGAAATTGCGCGCCTGTATCTGCCGGCGGGGAAGCTGCCGGCCGTGGGCACCTTGTTGGCGAATGAAGATCTCGCGCGGACGATGGAGGCCTTCGCACGCGAGGGGCGTGATGGTTTTTATCGCGGCCCGGTGGCGACTGCGATCGTCGCGGCGTCGCAGAAAGGTGGCGGCGTCCTGACCCTGGAAGATCTGGCGAATTATGAGGCGCGGATCACCGAGCCGATCGTGAGCACATTTCGAGGTCACACCCTCGTCTGCGCGCCGCCACCGGCAAGCGGCGCGGCTTTGTTTCTTCCCATCTTAAAGGTGCTGGAAGACGACAGTTTCGGCGGAGGGCCGCTGCGCACCGCGGAGAATCTGGACAAGATCGGCCGCGTCTGGCGTGCGGTGTTTCCGCAGATCGCGCGGACGATTGGCGATGCGCCCGAGTCACGCTTCCTGTTCGAGAAACTCCTCGCACCGGACTCGATCGCGGAGATCCGCGCGAAGGCTTTCGGCGCAGTCGAGGCGAAGAAGAAAGTGGCGGGCGTGGCGCCGGGCGGGATCAACGCGACCGTGCTCGCCGGCGCGAGTGAGCAGGCTCACTTCGCGGCGTCCGACGAAGAGCTCCCCCTTTTCTATGAGAGCGAAATGGCCGCCACGACCCACTTTATCGTGGCGGATGCGGAGGGAAATATCGTGTGCGCCACTCAATCGCAGAGCCTGCATTTCGGGGCTGGGGTGGTGCCGCCCGGCACCGGCGTCGTGATGAACGACTCGATGAGCAATTTCTCCTTCGCTGATTCCAAGAGCCTCAACAGTCTCGCGCCCGGTCGTCGTCCGCGCAGCACCATCGCGCCGGTGATCGTGTTACGCGAGGGCAAGCCGGCTTTTGCGATCGGCCTTCCGGGATCGTCGCGCATTCCCACGGCCATGCTGCAGGTGCTCCTCGATCGACTCGCGCTCCGGCGTCCGCTGGCGGAAGCGATCGGAGACACGCGCGTGCATTATTCGTCGCCCTTCCGCCGCGACGAGGGCGAGGTTTTCGAAGCGGAGCAGTCGTTTCCTCATACGGTGTCGCAGGAGCTGCAGACGCGCGGCTGGCGGGTGAATTTGCCCGAGGTCGCCGGCACGGGCCGACATTTTGGCGGCGTCAACGCGATCGAGTTCAACGCCGATGGCAGCATGACGGGTTTCGCCGATCCGCGCCGCACCAACGTCGCGCTCGGCTGGTAGGGCAGGAGAGTGCGCGCGGGTCGCATCGCGCGGGTTGTTTGGCATGGCGATTGCATTTTGCAGGGCTTTTGGTGCACTCGGCGCCCAACACCACTGATGATTGCGCGCGCGCGGACCGAACTTTGCCCGCCGATATCGCGAAGCGAAGAGCCGCGTCCACCGGTTAATCCTCAATGCCCCCGACCATGCCACTACCCTCGCTCCGATTGTTCGCGCCTCGTTGTTTGATCACCGCTCTCGTTGTTCTCGCCACCGGCGCCCAGGCGCAGGCCCAAGCCGCTCCCGCCACGACCCCCGTCACCACCGCCGCCAAAGCCGATGAGGCGGTCAAGCTGGAGGCGTTCACCGTCACCGGCACCAACATCAAGCGCCTCGACCAGGAAAAAGTCCTCCCGGTCACCGTCTTCAATCTCGACCAGATCGAAGCCCGCAACGCCCTCACGCCGGTCGAGATGCTCACCGCCCTCCCGCAGGTGACGAATCTCCCGCTCAACGAATCCCAGAACGGCGGCGCCAACTCCCGCGGTGACAACGCCAACGTCAACCTCCGCGGTATCGGCGCCGGCAATACACTCGTCCTCCTCAACGGCCGCCGGCTCGCCCCGCACCCCGTCACCTCCAACGACGCCGGCGTCCCCGCCTTCTACGCCAACGTCAACCAGCTCCCCACCCAGGGCATCGAGCGCATCGACGTTCTCCGCGACGGCGCGTCCGCCATTTACGGCTCCGACGCCGTCGCCGGCGTGATCAACTACATCTCGCGCCGCGATCTCCGCGGCACCGAGGTGCGCACCCGCTTTGGCGTCCCCGAGCACGGCGAAGGGCTCAACTACCAGGTCACCCTCACCACCGGCCGGGACTTCGCCGGCGGCAAGGGCCGCGTCCTCGCCACCCTCGACTACCTCCAGCGCGGCGAGATTCCCTACCGCAGCCGCTCCTTCTCCGCCAACGGCGACCACACCGCGCGCGCTCCCGCCGGCTTCAACGCCCCCGGCAGCCAGTTCGATGACCGCTCCGCGGTCAGCATCTACCCCTCGTTCCGCATCGGCACCGCGACGGCCGCCAATTATTTCCGTCCGGTCAACGGCACGCTCGCCTTCACCAACGTCAATCCCGCGACCAACCGCCCGGCGAATCCCGAGTCCTTCACCAACCTCAACCAATACCAAAACACCGGCCAGAGTGAGTCGGACCGGAAGAACTTTTTCACCCACGTCGAATACGACCTCTCCGAACGCATTACCGCGTTCGGCGATTTCTCGATCTACCACTCCAAGTCCAACCTGCAGCGCCAGCCCGTGCAGATCAACGGACCCAGCGCCGACCAAGTCGCACCCGTCAGCGTGGACAATCCCTTCAATCCCTACGGCTCGCGCTTCTACCACCCGACCGGTGCGCCCAATGCCGACGGCAGCCCGCGCCTCACCGGCACGCCGCAGGGCATCGTCCTCCTCTCGCTCCTCCTTGCCGAACTCGGCGCCGAATCCGTCGAGGTCAACTCCGGCGTTTACCGCGGTGTCGCCGGCCTGCGAGGGAAAATGTTCCGCGACTGGACCTGGGAGTCCGCCGCGGTTTACACCCGCGCCTACACGGCCGACGTCTCCAACAACGCCGCCCGCGAATCCCTCTTCCAGCGCGCCGTGATGCGCACCGATGCCACCGCGTTCAATCCCTTCGGCTACACCTTCCGCGTCGCGGGCGGCGCCGTCGTCCCCGACCGCCCCTACACCAACCCGAAAGCCGTCCTCGATACGTTCTCGCAGAAATGGCGCCACGATGGCTTCAGCGCGATCACCAGCCTCGATACCCGCGTCGCGGGTCCGCTGTTCCGCTACTGGGACAACACCGTCTCCCTCGCCGGCGGCGTCGAGTATCGGCGCGAGCAATACCTCGACACCCGCCCCGCCTACGTCGGCAGTAATCCCCCCGGCGTCGGCCTAAACGTCGACGACAACGACTACCTCGTCGCCTCCTACGCGCCTGACTCCAGCGGCAACCGCGCCGTTTACAGCGGCTACGTCGAGACGATCATCCCGGTCATTGCTCCCCGCCGGAAGCTCCCGCTCGTCCACTCGCTCGAGCTCAGCGGCTCCGCCCGCTATGAGGACTACAGCGATTTCGGCACCACCACGCGCCCCAAGGCCGGCCTGAATTGGAAACCTACCGAAGGCCTCATGGTTCGCGGCTCATTCAACCGCGGCTTCTCCGCGCCCAATTTGCCCACGCTCTACGCCCCGACCCGCTTCGTTGTCGACAGCGCCCCCGGCTCCGCCGACGCCTACCACATCCAGACGATCGGCAACGGCACCTACGTCATGAAGCGCTTCTCCAAGGGTAACCTCGCGCTCAAGCCCGTCACCTCCACCGGCAAGAGCGTCGGCCTCGCCTTCGAGGTGCCCAAAATCAAAGGCCTCTCTGTCACGGCCGACTACTGGCAGATCGACCAGTCCAACGTCATCGGCAGCTACTCCGACTCCCAGCTCGTCAATAGCGACGCCGCCAAGCTCAACGCCTACACCCAGGCCCAACTCGCCGCCGGCCGCACGATTGCACAGATCGATCTCGGCTCCGGCACCGACAGCTACAAGGGCGACCCGGGCATCAAGCGCTCCGCCCCGACTGCGGCGGAAATCGCCGCCTTCGCCGCGTTCAACGCCACCCGGCCCGCCGCCCAACAAGCCGCTCCCGTCGGCCGCATCGATTCGCGCAACATCCAGTTCCAAAACCTTGCGAAGGGCTACGCCAGCGGCATCGACCTGAGCCTCAACTACGTCGTCCCCAGCCTCCCCATCGGCCGCTTCACGCTCAACGCCGACTGGTCCTACATGATCCGCACCTACCAGCTCCGCGACGTCCCCGGCGCCGCCCCGGCCTTCATCGAGCGCCTTAACGTCGATGGCACCACCCGCTGGCGCGGCACGACTGCCGTCAGTTGGCGCAAGGGAAATTGGAGCGCCAGCCTCGGCGGCTACTATATCGGCCGCTTCGCCGACACCGCCACGGTCACCGCCGCAAATTACGCCACCCTCGGCTCCCCCAGCTACATCTCGCGGCAATTCGATAGCGGCTCCTACCTCTACCGCTACGTCATCCGCGACGTCGTCTCCTTCAACGCTTCTGTCGGCCACCGCTTCAAGCAGGAGGCCCCACGGCTCCTGCGCAACAGCTCGATCCGCCTCGGCGTCATCAACCTTACCGACCGCGAGCCGCCGCACAGCTCCGACCAGATCGGCTTCTCCGCTGGCGTCCACGGCAGCCTCTTCCAAGGCCGCGCCTGGACCCTCGAACTCACGAAGCAGCTCTAGTCGCACGGTATCCTTTTTTTCGACGTTACTGCCCGCCTGGCTTTGCGCCGGGCCACCTCCCTTCCGACCCATGATCCACCGCCCTCGCCTCACTGCCATCGCAGTCTTCCTCGCCGTGCCGCTTGCGCTGTCCGCCCAGACAAAAAAAGCCGAGGTGCTCGCGCACGTCGACCTCACCAAGTCCGCCTACGACGACATCGCGATGAAGCTCTGGAATTGGGCCGAGATCGGCTTCCGCGAGACGCAGAGCTCGGCGCTTTTGCAGGAGCAGCTGAAGCGCGAGGGCTTCGCCGTCGAGAGCGGCGTGGCGGGAATGCCGACGGCGTTTGTCGCCACCTACGGCAGCGGCTCGCCGGTGATCGGGGTTCTGGCGGAGTATGATGCGCTGCCCGGCGTTTCCCAGGAAGCCGTCCCGGAGAAAAAGGAACGCGCCGGAATCGCCGCGGGTCACGCGTGCGGCCACCATCTTTTCGGGGCCGGCTCGGTGCAGACCGCCGTGGTGGTGAAGCAGTGGATGAAGGTCACGGGCCAGAAGGGCACGCTGCGGGTCTACGGCTGCCCGGCGGAGGAGGGCGGATCGGGCAAGGTCTACATGGTGCGCGCCGGCCTGTTTGCCGACGTCGATACCGTGATCCATTGGCACGCCGGCGATCGGAACCAGATCACCATGGCCTCATCGCTCGCGAACAAGTCAGGTAAATTCCGGTTTTACGGCGTGGCCTCGCACGCCGCCGGCTCCCCCGAGCGCGGACGCAGCGCCCTTGATGGCGTCGAGTCGATGAACTACATGGCAAACATGATGCGCGAACACGTGCCCGACAGCACCCGGATTCATTACGTGATCACGCGAGGCGGCGAGGCGCCGAACGTCGTGCCCGCGTTTGCCGAGGTCTATTATTACGTGCGCAGCCCGAGCCGCGCGATCGTCACCGAGGTCTGGGACCGCGTGGAAAAAGCCGCGCAGGGCGCCGCGCTCGGCACCGGCACGACCATGAAGATCGAGGTCACCGGCGGGGTGCATGAGCTGTTGATCAACGACACGCTCGGCCGGCTCATGCACGAGAACTTCTCCGCCGTGGGCGGCGTGACTTACACGGCCGAGGAGCGCGAGTTCGCGATGAAGATTGGCCGCACCGTCTACGGCCAGGCTCCCGCGCCGGAGACGGCCGCGCTCATCGCGCCTTTTGTTCCCGGCCAGCGCCGCGAGGGTGGCGGCGGTTCGACTGATGTAGGCGACGTGAGCTGGGTGGTGCCGACGGTCGGGCTCCGCGCGGCGACGTGGGCGCCCGGCACGCCGTCCCACAGCTGGCAGGCTGTGGCCTGCGGCGGCACGACGATGGGCCTCAAAGGCATGAACGTCGCCGTCAAGGCGATGGCCGGCACCGTGGTCGATTTGTTCCTGAAGCCGGAGGTGATCGCCAAGGCCAAGGGCGAGTTTCTGGAAAAGCGCGGCGCTGGTTTCAAATATTCCGCGCTCCTCGGTGATCGCCCGCCTGCGCTGAATTACCGCGATTGAGTCGGCGAGGCTGTTTGGGCGAGGGCCTGAGCAGTGAGCATGGTCTTTTGGTTTGGCTGCGTAACTGTAGGCCAGTCCGCTTGCGGACGCGGTTTGGCGCGCGGAAGCGCGCTGACCTACGGTTCAGGTCTTTGTATAGCCAAAACAAAAGACCATGGAGCAGTGGGGTGGGGCGGGTAGCCGGCGCGCACTTGCTCTGTCGCGGGGCATTCGGAGGGGAAAACCCCCATGCGATGCTTGGAATCGTTCTTATTTGCTGGCGGGAGCGAACCCCCGCCTCCCGGAACGGTCTGCCTGTCAACACCGTGCTGTGCCGTGCCCGATTCTCGGGTCGGTGCGTGCATGGGCTCCGTCCCTTCGATCTATGAAAACCTCCGCTCTGCGCCTCATTACCCTCGCTGCCGTCACCGGATTTAGCGCCTTCGCCGTGATTGGCTGCTCCAAAGCCGATCGCAACACCGCCAGCGCCAAGACCAGCGAAGTCATGGCCGATACCAAGAACGCGCTCGGCAATGCCTGGGATAACGTGAAGTCCTACTCGTTCGACAAGAAGGATGATTTTACCGCGAACGCGAAAGCCGTCACCTCGAAGATGGACGCTCAGATCAGCGATCTGCGGGCGAACTATTCGGAGGCGAAAGCCAGCGCCAGCCGCAAGTCCGCGATGAACGAACTCAAGAATTCCGAGGCCGATTACAAGGAGAAGGTCGATCGCCTCGGACAGGCTTCGGCCGCCACGTGGGACAGCGCCAAGCAAAACGTCATCGCCTCGTGGGACCGCTTGCAGGCAGCTTACTACAAGGCTCGCGCCGAGTGAGGAGTCGTTGAGTCGATCCGCGGTCGGGCGGCCGCGGTTTTAGTTTTCCCGGACAAAAACCTTGCCAAGGGGAGGGCGCGTCTCTGTTTTCGACCGCTCTCCATGCAAAAGACCAAGAAGTCCATTGCCAAGCGGTTCAAACTATCCGCTCGGGGCAAGCTGATCCGTCGGACGCCTGGTTTCCGTCACCTGTTAGGAGCGAAAAGCACGAAGTCCAAGCGACGTGCCTCTCGCGACAAGCTGGTGGCTGAAGGCCATGCCAAGCCGCTGAAGCGCGCCCTGCCGTTCGGTCTCTAACTCGTTAGCAGACTGACGCGCATCAACCTAAACATCGCTCGCGGGTGATCTCAAAGCCGACCTGCGACGACTAACCTATAAAGGAATAAACTAACATGGCTCGTGCAACAAATGCTCCCGCGTCGCGCAAGCGCCGCAAGAAAGTTCTGAAATACGCCAAGGGCTATTTCGGTAACAAATCGAAGCTCTTCCGCTACGCGAAAGAAGCTGTTCAACACGCGTGGCAATATGCCTACGCCGCCCGTCGCAAGAAGAAGGGCGACCGCCGTTCCCTCTGGATCGTGCGGCTTAATGCGGCCTGCCGTAACAACGGCATCACCTATAGCCGCTTCATCGAAGGTCTCGCCGCCGCGAACATCCAACTCGACCGCAAGGTGCTGAGCGATCTCGCGATTCGGGACGAGATCGCGTTCACCGGCTTGGTCAAACAAGCCCAGGACGCGTTGAAGACCAAGGCTTCGGCGCCGAAGAAAGCTCCGGCCAAGCCCGCTACGGCCAAGGCCTGAGTTAGTCGGAACGCGAGCCCGCCTGGGTTCGCCTCCCTGTTTTCGTCTTCAGGAAGGACGGGCCCCGCAAGAGGCTCGTCCTTCTTTTTTGGTTAACCACGAAACACACGAAATACACGAAAGCCTTTTTCTTTTTCGTGTATTTCGTGTGTTTCGTGGTTTCTCCCATTGTCCTCTTTTCATGCAAGACCAACTTTCCGCCCTCCTTGCCAAAGCTACCGCTGAGCTGCCGTCGCTGAAGACGCGTCCGGAGTTCGAAGCCGCCAAGGCGCGTTACGTCGGACCCAACGGAGAGTTCACGGCTTTGATGAAGCAGATGGGCAGCGTGCCGAAGGAGCAAAAGCCGGTCGTCGGCAAACTCATCAACGAGGCCAAGACCCAGCTCACGGCGCAGCTCGATGGTGCACTCGCGCGCATCGCCGAAACCGAGATGGCCGCCCAGCTGGGGCCCGCCGTCGATCCCACCTTGCCCTCGCCGGACTTTGGCCCCGGCACGCATCACCCGCTCACGCTGGTGCGCGAGGAGATGTGCCGCATCCTGCGCAAAGTCGGCTTCACCGTCGCCGACGGCCCGGAGGTCGAGACCGAATACTACTGTTTCGACGCGCTCAACACGCCCTCCGATCACCCGGCGCGCGACGAGAAGGACACGTTTTATTTCCCGGAGAACGCGCGCTTCGGTAATGTCTCGAAGAAATCGCCCGAGGAGAAATACCTCCTGCGCACACACACCTCGTCGGTGCAGATCCGCACGATGCTGAAGGGCTCGCCGCCGATTCGCATCGTCTCGCCTGGCCGCGTGTATCGCCGTGATACCTCGGACGCCACGCATAGCGCCAACTTTCACCAGCTCGAATGCCTCTACGTCGACAAGAACGTCACCGTCCGCGATCTGAAGGCGCTGCTCGATTACATTTTCGCGTCGCTGCTGGGGAAGGATACCAAGACGCGCTTTCGTCCCCACTATTTTGGATACACCGAGCCGAGTTTTGAGGTGGATCTCACCGCCACTCATCTCCCCAAGGTGAAGAAACCATGGATCGAAATTGGCGGCTGCGGCATGGTGGATCCCACCGTGTTTGAAGCCGTCGGCTACGATCCGGAAGTGTGGAGCGGCTACGCCTTCGGGATGGGCCTCGAGCGCCTCGCGATGCTCCTCTACGGCATCGATGACATCCGCTATTTCTACCAGAACGACCTGCGCTTCCTGAAACAATTCGCCTGATGAGTTTCTCGCAAAGACGCAAAGGCGCCAAGAATTTCGACCTTTGCGGCTCTGCGTCTTTGCGAGACCTAAAGAATTCTCCGTGAAAATTTCCCTTAATTGGCTCCGCGATTACGTCCAGCTCGACGCATCGATCGACGAGATTTCCCGTGCGATCACCTTCCTCGGCTTTGAAGTGCATGACATTCGGTATTTCTACCAGAACGATCTCCGCTTCCTGAAACAATTCGCCTGATGAGTTTCTCGCAAAGACGCAAAGGCGCCAAGAATTTCGACCTTTGCGCCTCTGCGTCTTTGCGAGACCTAAAGAATTCTCTGTGAAAATTTCCCTCAATTGGCTCCGCGACTACGTCCAACTCGACGCATCGATCGACGAGATTTCCCGTGCGATCACCTTCCTCGGCTTTGAGGTCGAGGGCGTTGTTTCCACGGGCGCTCCGAAATTGGACAACGTCGTCGTTGGCCAGATCCTCACGCGCGACAAGCACCCGAACGCCGACAAACTCTCCGTCTGCACGGTCGACGTCGGTCTCGCGGGTGGAGTAAAGACGATCGTCTGCGGTGCGCATAATTGCGACGCCGGTAACCGCGTGCTCGTCGCGCTCCCGGGCGCCGTCCTCCCCGGCAACTTTCAAATCAAGGAATCGAAGATCCGCGGGCAGGCTTCGTCTGGCATGATGTGTTCGCCCGATGAGATCGGCATGGGCAGCGACCACAGCGGCCTGCTGATTCTTTCCGGCACGCCTGAACTCGGCACGCCGATGAATCAGGCGCTGCCGCCGGGCGACACGGTGTTCGACATCGAGATCACCCCCAATCGCCCCGACTGCCAGTCTCACCTTGGCATCGCGCGCGAACTCGCCGCGTGGTTCAAGCTGCCGCTGCTATATCCGCAGGAAAAGTTCCGCGGCACGGCCACGCCGTTCGATGCGCAGCCGCGGACCGACCTGCTCGCGGGCGTGCGCGTGGACGCACCCGAGGATTGCCCGCTCTACACCGCGCACATCATCAGCGGCATCAAGATCGGGCCGAGCCCGGC
>JANPIT010000693.1:0-25250 GCA_031425115.1 Opitutaceae bacterium
GGAAACGCGGTGTATGCGACCATCATTCCCGACCTCTGGAAATTGCGAGATACAGATGGCGACGGCCGCGCCGACGTGCGCGAGCGGTTGGCGCATGGATTTGCCAATCACATCGGCTATGGAAATCACGACCTGCACAGCGTCGTCCGCGGCTATGACGGGAAGCTCTACTGGAGCATGGGCGACCGCGGGCTGAACGTGGTTTCGAAAGAGGGCAAACGCTGGGCCTATCCGCACACCGGCGCCGTCGTGCGTTGCAACCCGGATGGCAGCGAGTTCGAGGTTTTCGCGAGCGGGCTGCGCAACCTCCAGTATTTCGACTTCGATGACTACGGAAACATGTTCTCGGTCGATCACGATGCCGACTTCCAGGGCGAGATGGAGCGTCTGGTGTTCGTCCCGGAAGGATCGGACTCCGGTTGGCGGAATTATTACCAGTATCGGCAGGTCAACCGCGTGCTCGGGGACAGCGCCAAAGATCTCTACAGCCCGTGGCTCTCCGAACTGATGTGGAAGCCCCTGCACCCCGGGCAGCCCTCGCATTTCCTGCCTCCGATCGAGAACAGTTGGAATGCCCCGGCTTCGTTTTCATTTCAGCCCGGGCTCGCCCTCGGCGGGAAATATCGGGGGCATTTTTTCGTCGGCGGCGTGGGCGGCATCCGTGCGATCAAGATGGTCGCCGATGGCGCGTCGTTTCGCCGCGAGGGCGAGGACATGGTGGTGGACGGCCTCGGCCAGCAGGTGCTGGCTTCCGCTTTTGCGCCGACGGGCGAACTCTACTTTGTGTTGTGGAGACCGCCGCTGAACCGGCCTCCCCTTTGGGTGCTGCGGGATGCGAACTCGCAGGGTGGCGAGGTCGCGAAGATCCTCGCGCAGGGAACCGCCGAACGGACCCTGGACCAGTTGGCGCAATGGCTCGGTCATGAAGACCGGCGCGTGCGCGCCGCGGCTCAGGACGAGCTGGCCGCGCGCGGCGGGGCCGATGTTTTCCGGCGCGTGGCGGTCGACGGGAATGCGCCGCAACTGGCTCGCATCCACGGCTTGTGGGGGCTGACGCAACTGAAGCGGTGGGATGACGAAGTCGTCGCACGGCTTGCCGCGTCCGGCGACGATGAGATGCAGGCCCAACTCGCGCGCTATGTGGGCGATCTTGGAAAAGGGCCGGCCGGAGCAAAATGGGCGGCGCAGTTCCTCGCTCATCGCTCATCGCGGGTTAAACTGATGGCGGCCATTGCCAGCGGGAAGCTGCGGGCGTCGTCGGCGACTCCCGGTTTGCTGGCCATGCTCAAAGAGGCCGCAAACGTCGTTCCCGTGCTGCGCGAGGCCGGGGTCGTCGGACTCATGGGCGCGGCCACACCGGCGGAGCTGGGGAAGCTCGCTTCGAATCCATCCGAGGCCGTCCGGATTGCGGCGGTGGTCGCGTTGCGGCGCCTCGGCGCCGCCAAGGAACTCATCGGCTTCGTCGATGACCGATCGCCGCAAGTGATGAGCGATGCGGTGCTCGGCATCTACGATGCCGCGAACGCGCAAACCTTCCAAAAGACCCCTCAGGCCCTCGAAGCCGTCGCCCGCAAGCTCGGCGCCGCGGCGCCTGCGGCCGTCAACCTGCGGGCTTTGGCCGCGAACCGCCGTCTCGGCACCCGCGAGGCCGTTGCGCGCATCGGCGCCTTTCTCGCCGTCCAGGACACCGGGCGGCACGTGGAACGGATCATGGCGCTGGACCTGCTCGCCTCGTGGCCGGATGCGGCGACGCTCGATCCCGTCGACGGACGCTATTTTCCGGTGCCCGCTTTTTCCGCGGAGGTCCTCGAAGCAGAACTCAAGCCTCTGATCGCGAATCTGGCCAGCGAACGAAAAAGCGAAACAGCCCTACGCGTCATTGCCTTGTCCGCGCGGGTCAAGGTCACGGAGGAAGGCCTCGCCCGTGGGGCCGCCGCCATTTTCGATGGGGCGCTGGCAATGCCCCTGCGACTCGCTTGGTTCCAATGGTTGCAAAAGCAACAGATGGCACGCGCCGACGAAGTCGCCGTCACTACGCTGAAGAGCCCCGCGGGCGAGCTGCGCCTGGCCGCAGCGGAACATCTGCTGAACCGCAACCTGAAGACCGACGACATCCGCGAGACTTTGAAACAATTCCTGCGTGGCGGCGAAAATTTGCGCGAGCGGCAAGTTGCGCTCGCGCTGCTCCAGCGGGTTCCCGGCACCGAGGTCGCCCTGCGGGATCTCCTTGCGGACCTGCGCGCCGGGAAAATCGCCCCGTCTATCCAACTCGACGTCATCGAGGCGGCCCGGTCCGCGTCAGCCAAAGACAAGGAACTCGCCGCGCGCCTCGCGGCTTACGATGAATCGGCCAAAGCGCGGAAACCCTTCGGCGAGTTCTCCGTGGCGCTCGAAGGCGGCGATCCGGAACTGGGCCGGTCGCTCTTCCTCGGCCACACGGACGCCATGTGTTCCAAATGCCACGCGCTCCGACAAATCGATCAGCAAGTCGGGCCCTCACTTCAAGGCGTCGGTGCGCGCCTCAGCCGCGAGGATCTGCTGGAGTCGATCCTTGATCCGCAGGCCCGGATCGCTCCGGGCTACGGCATCCAGACGCTGGAGCTTAACGACGGCACATCCGTCACCGGCACGCAGATGTCCGAATCCAACGAGACCATCGTGCTCAAGCTCTCCGACGGCACACTCTCCACGCACCGGAAAACGACCGTGAAGTCGGCCACCAAACCCGTCGGCATCATGCCGCCGATGGCATCGTTGCTCTCCGTCCGCGAGCTACGCGACCTCGTCGCGTTCCTCTCCAGCCTCAACGCTTCCCGGTAACTTCCATGAAATCTCCGCTCCGTTTTGCGCTCCTGTGTTCGGCGTTGGTGCTGGCGGTGGGTTGCGCGCTGCCACTCGCAGCGGCGTCCGCGCCGGCGAAGAAAAAGGTGCTGTTCTTCAGCAAGTCCTCCGGTTTCGAACACGACTTCATCAAGACGCTCGACGGCCCGCGCTACGGCGCGGCGTTCCGCGTGCTCCGCGAGTTGGGCGAGAAGCACGCCATCGAGTTCACCTTCTCGAAGGACGGCAGCCTCTTTTCCAAGGACTACCTCGCGCAGTTTGACGTGTTTTTCTTCTGCACGAGCGGCGATCTCACGCTCGCGCGAAACGATCACGCGCTGGGCGACGGCCATCCGCCGATGACCGCCGCCGGCAAGCATGCGCTGCTCGACGCGATCGCGGGTGGCAAAGGGTTCGTCGGCACGCACAACGCCTCGGACACGTTTCTCCCGCCGGGCAACAAGGATCCCGGACCTGCGCGCAACGAATCCGACGGCGACAAGACCGATCCCTACGGCAAGATGCTGGGCGCCTCGTTCATCAAGCACGACGCCCAGCAGAAGGCGCGCATGATCATTGCCGACGCGAAGTTTCCCGGCATGGCCGCCGTGCCCGCCGATTTCACGGTGCACGAGGAATGGTATTCGCTGAAAAATTTCCCGCCCGATCTGCACGTGCTGATGGTGCAGGACACGAGCACGATGGAGGGCCCATCCTACCGGCGGCCGAATTATCCTGCGACTTGGGTGCGCCTGCACGGGCAGGGCCGCGTCTTCTTCACGAGCATGGGGCATCGCGACGACATCTGGGCGCACCCGGTGTTTCAGTCGGTGCTGATGGGCGGCCTCGACTGGGCGCTGCGGCGCGTCGATGCCGACGTGACGCCCAACATCGCGAAGGTCGCGCCACAGGCCAACGTGCTGCCGAAATACGTCGCGCCGCCGCCGACGAAACAGAAGCAGGCGCCGAAGCAGGAATAGGCGTTCGGAGGGGCCTTATGATCGAGTTCTGCCTCGGCGATGGAAACGGCATCGCATCGGTGAAATGCAATGCGCTCGGCGCGGAACTCGGCGACCAGATGACGGCCCGATTTGTTTAGTCGACTGGCATTCGACCAAGCAACACGGGAAACGGACTGACCGAGAACTGCGATTGCCACCGTTACGGCTGCCTCCACACCATTCGTCGGTTCTCGCTGGCCAGCCCTGATCGAAACGCTTCCGCCCACCCCCGATGAGCACCATCGCCCCACTCCCGCCCCGTCGCATCCGTGTTAATCTGCGTCCAACCGAGGCTGTTGTTTTCTGACTCTCCGGCACCTAGCCCGCTTTTCCCTCCCGCTATTTTACACTCTTAATTTCCTATGCGCTCCCTCGGACTCTCTGTCCTCCTAATGCTCGCGCTGCCCTGCGCGGCCAGCCCGATCCGCGTGCTCTACCTCGGCACCGCCGACCGCGGCGCGCGCATGACCGCCCACACGCTCATGCGTGATCTCGGGCGCGATGCCATCTGGTTCGACTACGTGTCGGATCCGGCCGCCGCGACGCCGGAGTTTCTGGCGAAGTTCGACGCCGTCGTGCTCGACGCGCCTGCGGCCAGTTTCCCCACCCTCGCGGGGGTCCCGGCTGCGAAGCGCCTCGCCGCTTCCGCCCTCGGCGAGCGCGATGCCGCCAACCTCGCTACCACTGCGAAACCGAAACTGCTCGCCGCCGCGGGCGTCGTCCGCACCGCCGAGTGGGAGAAATTTCTTGCGCAGCGCGACCCCGAGCAGCGCGAGGCACGCCCCACGATCGCCAACTACGAGAAGCGCCCGCAGGCTCTCACCCTCCAGCAACCCTTCAGCGTCAAAGGCAGCATGGAGCGCACCCAGGTCGCCCCGGATCTCCGCCTGCAGCTGTTCGCCGCCGAGCCCGACATCGCGAAGCCGATTTTCATGGCGTGGGACGAGCGCGGCCGCCTCTGGATCGCAGAGTCGCGCGACTACCCGCACGACGTGAAGCCCGATGGCCTGGGCAACGACAGCATCAAGATTTGCGAGGACACCAACGGCGACGGCCGCGCCGACAAGTTCACCGTCTTCGCCGACAAGCTGAACATCCCGACCGGTTTCACCTTCGCCAATGGCGGCATCGTCGTCGCGCAGTCACCGCGCTTTCTGTTCCTCAAGGACACCAACGGTGACGACAAAGCCGACGAGCGCCGCGAGATCATGACCGGCTGGGGCATCAACGACACCCACGCGCAGGCCAACAATCTCCACTACGGCTACGACAACTGGCTCTACGGCGCGGTCGGCTACTCCGGGTTCAACGGCACCGTCGGCGGCGTGGCGATGCGGTTCGCCCAGGGCACGTTTCGCTTCAAGGCCGACGGCTCGCAGCTCGAGTTTCTCCATCAGTTCACCAACAACACCTGGGGCCACAGCACCAACGAACTCGGCGACCAGTTCGGCGGCACCGCCAACAACGCGCCCCTCTTCTTCGGTGGCATTCCCGCGACGATCGTGCCGCGCGGCACGCGCGCCATGACCGCCAAGCGCATCAACACCGAAGACAAGACTCACACCATCACGCCCAATTTCCGCCAAGTGGATGTGATGGGTGGATATACCGCTGCCGCCGGCAGCGCCTTCATTCACTCCGACCGCCTCCCGGCCCGGCTCCAGGGCAAGGCCATGATTTGCGAGCCCACGATGAAGAACATCGCACTCTTCAACGTGCAACGCGATGGCGCCGGCTACACGGCGCACGACGGCTTCAATCTCGTCGCGAGCAGCGACGAATGGATGTCGCCCGTCTTCGCCGAGGTCGGCCCCGATGGCGCTGTGTGGTTCGCCGACTGGCAGAACTTCATCATCCAACACAATCCCACGCCCAGCGCCGAGCGCGGTGGCTACATCTCGAAAACGGGCGTCGGCGGCGCGCACGAGAATCCCCTCCGCGACCACACTCGCGGCCGCATTTACCGCGTCGTATGGGAACAGGCCAAGCCCGCTACGCTCACGTCGCTCAAAAACGCCAGCACCGCGCAACTCGTCGCCGCGCTCGGCGACGGTAATCAGTTTTGGCGCCTCACCGCCCAACGCCTCCTCGTCGAGGGCAAGCGCACCGATGCCGTTGCGGCACTCAAGCAGGCGGTCGCCGGCAGCGCACCGATCAAAGCCCTCCACGCGCTCTGGACCCTGCACGGCCTTGGCCAGCTCGACGCCGACACGCATCGCACCGGTCTCGTGCACGCCGACGCCGCTGTCCGCCGTAACGCCACGCGTGCGCTCGGCCGCGATGCCGCCGCGGTCGCGCTCTTCTTTGCCTCGGCAGTCGTGAGCGACCCCGATCCCCTCACCAAACTCGCCGCGCTCGTGAAACTCGCGGAGTTCTCCGATTCGCAGCAAATCAAGAGCGTCGTCGCGAGCATCGTGCGCAATCCCGCGAACCAAAAAGACGAGTGGCTTCGTGAGGCGACGCGGCTGGTGGGCCGGATCCATGGCGCGTCCGTCTACCGCGAAGGTCCGAATCTCCTGCCGAACCCAGGCTTCGAAGTCATCGGCGCCGACGGGCTACCCGAGGGCTGGAAACGCCGCGACTACGGCACGCGCGAGGGCAACGCCACCGCCGAATGGACCGTCGTCCGGGGCGAAAAAGAATTCCACGGCGGCCGGCAGGGCGTGCGCGTCATTACGCGAGCCGATGCCGACACCAGCCTCCACGCTGACGTCGCGCTGAAGCCGCAGACGCAGTATCGCCTCGCCGGCTGGGTGAAGACGCACGCGCTCCAGGGCCGGGCCAGCTTCAACATCCACAACGCCCGCATAGAAACCGAGATCGTCCGGCGCCGCGACACCGACTGGACCGAAGTCGAGGTCGAGTTCAACAGCGGCGATCGCACAACGGCCAGTATCAACGTCCTCCACGTCGCCCGCGGCGAAGCGTTCTTCGATGATGTTCGCCTCACCGAACTCTTGCCTGCGGAGGAGACCACCCAATTGATCGCGGCTGATTCGAAACGCGGCGAACAGCTCTTCCACAAACATGCCGCCGCCTGCGTCCTCTGCCACGCCCTCAAGGGCCAGGGCAGCGCCGTCGGACCCGCGCTCGATGGCATCGCTTCCCGCGCCACGCCCGCCTACCTCCGCGAAAGCCTGCTCGAACCGAGCAAAGTGATCGCGAAAGGATTCGAGCAATTCAAAATCTCCCCCATGCCCCCGATGGCCGATATCTTCAGCCCACAAGAAATCTCCGACCTCGAAGCCTTCCTCCTGACGTTGAAATAGTTCGTTTTCCTGCTTTCCCGCTTTCCACATTCCTTCATTCCGCCCTGCTTTTTCTCCTCCATGCCCGACAAAAAAATCAACATCGCGATCATTGGCCTCGGTTTCGGCGCCGAGTTCATCCCCATCTATCAAGGTCACCCGAACGCGAACCTCGTCGCCGTGTGCCAGCGCGACCCTAAGAAGATGAAAACCATTCAGGATGCCTTCGGTATCCCGAAAGGTTATACGGACTACGACGAACTGCTGCGCGACCCGGAGATCGACGCCGTCCACATCAACACTCCGATCCCCGATCACGCCGCGCAATCGATCAAGGCGCTCAAAGCCGGGAAGCACGTCGCCTGCACCGTGCCGATGGCGACCTCGATCGCCGACTGCAAAAAGATCGTCGAGCTCACGAAGAAGACCGGTCTCCGCTATATGATGATGGAGACGGTCGTCTACGCCCGCGAATATCTCTACATCAAGGAACTCTACGACAAGGGCGAACTGGGCAAAATCCAGTTCCTCCAGGCGAGTCATCAGCAAGACATGGATGGATGGCCGAATTACTGGCCCGGCCTCCCGCCGATGTGGTATGCGACGCACTGCGTCGGCCCCATGCTCGCGCTGACTGACGCCGTCGCC
This sequence comes from Opitutaceae bacterium, assembly GCA_031425115.1. Lineage (GTDB taxonomy): Bacteria > Verrucomicrobiota > Verrucomicrobiia > Opitutales > Opitutaceae > ER46. The sequence goes on from JANPIT010000693.1 coordinate 7,718, forward strand.
GAATACGTCTCCTGCTTCGGTTCCGGCACGATCCGCCCCGAACTCGCGAAAAACTACGGCTCGTCCTTCGCCGTCGAGACCGCGCACATCAAGTTCAAGGACTCCGATCTCACCGCGCGCATTATCCGCTCGCTCTTTGATGTCGCACGCCAGTATCGCGAGAGCATCGACGTCTATGGCTCGAAGAAATCTTTTGAGTGGACGCTGATCGAACACGAGCCGCACGTGCTGCACACCGCGAAGCTCGCCGAGCCAAAAATCCCGAAGAAAGTCCAAGTGCCTGACTTCGCGAAACGTCTTCCGAAAGGCATCCAGAAATTCACGACGAAAGGCGTCTACGACCTCGGCAAGAAAACCCACCTCAGTTTCACCCAGGGCGCCGGCCACGGTGGCTCGCACCCGCACTTGGTGCACGAGTTCCTCAGCGCGCTGGTCGAGGGCCGGGAATGTTCGGTCAACGCCGTGAAGTCCGCCAATTGGACGTGCGTCGGCCTCTGCGCGCACGAGTCCGCCCTCGCCGGCGGAAAGATCGTGAAGCTGCCCGCGTTCACGCAGGGGTGATACGAGCTTCCGATTAGATTGAGACTGTAGCACCGTCGCTCTTCGCCGGGCCGTAGCGGGAGACTTGATACCCGCGACGGTCTACAGCACCGCCCACGGCGACGGTGAATATGCGCCACAGAGTCGGACCGCGGCCTCGATCAGCGGGCGCGCAGGGCACGCGCAAGTCGCACCAGACGGCGCCCAATCGTGACCGCCGTGAGCAGCACAATCAGCCCCAACGCCATCGTTAGCACGCGGTCTCCGCCCGTGATGTCAGCTTCGATCGCCGCGCCGATGGCCGCGATTGTGAGGAGGAACATGCGGTGCTGCTTCGCCCCGGGCCCAGAAAAATCCTGCGGGAATCCCAGGCTACCGCCTAGCACACGCACGTAGGCGGCGCCGACCGCGAGCAACGCCGCCAACCATCCGAGCGTGCTTCCCATCGTCTGCCCGACACTGTAGCCGGCACCCAAGAAGAAGGCGGTGTCCTCGAGCCGATCAGGCACTTCGTTGAACAAATCTCCGACCTTTGATTTCACGCCGCATTCCACCGCAATGAGGCCGTCCAGCATGTTGCAGAGAAGCCGCGCCTGAATGCAAAGGGCGGCACTCACCAACAGCATCGCGTGGACCGGAGGCGTCCACGCCCCCGCAGACGCGGCGAAAAAACACCCGCCGCCTAGGCTGAACCCGACGCCGATCATCGAAACCGCATTCGGGGTCAGCCCCAGACCCGCCACCCGACGTGCGACTCGCAGAGGCCACTCCGCCGAACGCGTTTTCAATGGCCGACGATTCGGAATTTCCATGATTCAACCGAACGACGCGCAACGAGGTGGTTCAAGCGCGTGGCTACCCCGAATTACGGTATAACGGGAAACCCCTCGGGTGTGGGTCGTCTCCTCGTATTCCAAGAGAGCGTCCGCATGTCGCACGCCCTTAGTCTTTGCATCCTCACCGGTTTGCCCTTCATTCGGCGGCTCGATGATCGAAGTCACAAACCTCACGCGCGTCTTTCGCACCTATAAGAAGCAGCCCGGCTTCTGGGGCGGCGTGAAGGGACTTTTCCATCGCAAATTTGAAGAGACCGCGGCGGCGAAGGATATTTCGTTCACGATTCAGGAGGGCGAGTTTGTCGGTTTCCTCGGGCCTAATGGCGCGGGCAAAACCACCACGCTCAAAATGCTCTCGGGCCTCATCTTTCCGACGAGTGGCACCGCACGCGTCGCCGGATTCGATCCGACAAAGCGAGAGAACGCCTACCGCCGGCTCTTCGCGCTCGTGCTCGGCCAGAAAAATCAGCTCTGGTGGGATCTGCCCGCGATCGAGTCGTTCAACCTCCTGCGCGCGATTTACGCGATCCCGGAACCGCAGTTCAAAACCACGCTCGACGAACTCGTGACGCTGCTGGACGTCGGCAAGAAGCTCAACGTGATGGTCCGCGAGCTCTCGCTCGGCGAACGCATGAAGATGGAGCTGATCGCCGCGCTGCTGCACAAGCCACGGGTGTTGTTTCTCGACGAACCGACAATCGGGCTCGACGTCGTATCACAGAAGGCCGTCCGGCAATTCCTCCGCGAATATAACCGCAAACACCGCGTGACGATTCTCCTGACGAGCCACTATATGGCCGACATCAAGGAACTGTGCGAACGCGTGATCGTGATCCACAAGGGCAAGAAGATCTACGACGGCGCGCTCGATCGGTTGGAAAGCAGCGGCGGCGCGCGGAAAAAAATCATCACCTTCCTCCCCGCGGCCTCCGCGAGCGTCGCGTTTCCCGAGAGCTGGCAATCCCGCCACGGCACGACGAAGCGCGACGAAGCGGGCAAGTTCACGCTGTGCGTCTCGAGTGAAAACGTCGTCGCCGTCTCACAAGAAGTCCTCAGCACGGGCCCCGTCGCCGACATCACGATCGAGGACGTCCCGTTGGAGGACGTGATCGCGGAGTTATTCAGCGCGCAGGCGTAGGGCGGAGAGGTCGGGCCACTGCCAGCGTTCGCCAACGAGATCGCGCATCAAACTACGACAAAGGGCGCCAGATTTTTCCACCGCTGCCACCAAAGACCCGCGAGTCAACTCCGTCGTAATGGTTATATATGATACACGCGGTTCCGCCAGAAACTCGATTCGGCGCGCGTCCGGGAAGCTGGCCAAGCCTTCGCGCAACCGTAGCTCGTGCAGCAGACGGTAGTTTATTTCGATGAGTAGCTGATGAAGCCACCTCTGGCCCGCCAATAGCTCTCCTCGCTTCACCTTGCGGAGCGTTGACACGTAGTCGCATACGAACCCCTCCGCGAGCGCACACGCGGCTTCGTCCGAGATCCGCGGCGGCGGGACCTGCGTCGCAGCGTAACGATAGATATCAGCGAATTCTTCCGCGCCCTTCAGCATGCGGTAACCGCCTTGCAGCACGGCCGCGAGATCGCTGACTCCGGCAAGCGCCTGGGGTTGAGAATTGAGCTGGCCCGTCTTCGCCAGCTGGGAAATTCCGCGCAAACCCGCCGCGGGAATTAACACGAGGTCCAACTCTCCTTCGGGAAGAAGTGCGGTGAGCTTTTGCGCACTATCCAGTCGCCCGGACCGCACGGTATAGCCGAGAGGGCTTAAACCAAGCGCCTGCATCCACGCGCGATCTGCGAACAATTCCGGGCGGGTCGTGGCGATTTGATAATCCCAATCTGACGCCTCATCCGCCGCAAAGGAACTTCCCGCTTCCCGTGCCCTCGATCCGATCTGCACGAACAGTATTACGGACGGTTCCACTAATGCCCAACGCTCCAAAATTTCCCCGAGGACCACGTTGCTCACAGTTTCCGTAACGAAATCAAAATTTCCGTCCCCTCAAGGCCTGGGCCAGCATGAATTTCACCGTGATGGAGCCGAAGGATTTCCTTCGCCAAAAACACCCCGATTCGGCCCTGATTCGGAACCGATCCATCGGTAGGTTCCGGAAGGATGCCTTCCAGCTCCAGATGCTTTCCTTTCAGCGAGAGCAGCGCGGTCAGCTCCGGTCCTGTGCCTGTAGACCTGACCTTGAGGGCAAGCTCACGCAGCCCGTGATCGGGACGATTCTCCCCTACCGTGCGAATCAGCGAGCGCAGGGCGAAATCGAGGAGCTTCTTACTCGCCAGCAGCACCACCGGATCCGGGCCGACCTCCACCCGCAAGCCGAGCGAATGTCCGATATGCTGCGCTACCTCGCGCACATCAACCGGCGCTGGGTTGACCTCGTGCAGGCTTTGCATGAGTGCGAAGTTGTTATTCAGCACCTCGAGCTGCGCCACGTCGTTCTTCATTGTCTCGATCAGCGGGGGCGGCATCGGACGATCTCCATTCGACTGTCGGAACGTTGCCAGCGACACCAACGCGTTGCCGAGTTCATGGCTCAGCGTGAGCGCCAGTTCGCGCAGCACGTCGCGCCGCCCGGCGCGTTCTCGCGCCGCCGCATCGTGCACCTCGCTGCTCGCCTCTTCCCAATACGCCCAGGTGCCGCCCGTCTCCGCGATCATGCCCGCGCTGGCGCGAAACGGCTGTCCCGCGGTCGGCGTCACGCGGCATACCTCCCGCGCGCGACGCGCCTGGCCAATCAGATCGCGGACGACAAGCGGGACGTGGCGGGGCGGGTTTTCGTTTGGTCCGAGGACGAGCGTCGCGGGCAGATACTTGGCGCCGATGCTGACCTGATCGGCGAGGTGATTGAGGCGGGAAACCTGGCTCGATTTCGCGAGAAAGTGCCGCAGCAGCCGCGCGAAAAAAACCGCGCGATTACGGTCCGATTCATCGTAGGGCTGGCCATCATCGCGCACCCCCAGCGCGATCAGGCCGAGTAACCGTCCGTTATCGTGCACGGGCACTAACAAACGGGCACCCCAAAGCGCGAGCCGGTTGCGCACCGCCAGCTCCGAAACCGGGTCGGCAGGACTGTCCCAGTTCGTCCCATCAATGACGGCCGGATGATTCTCAAAAAACGCGACGAGCGGATCGTCCGAGGAGAAAAACGATGTCCCGCGATCGGCGCGAAACCCATCTGCCTCGCGATGGAAAAACACGGCGTGTGACGCGCGCAGTAGATGCCGGGACGCGCGTCGGAACTCCGCCACCAGTCGATCTCGCGTATCCAGATTCTCGATCGCGCCCTCCAGGAAATCCCAAAACTCCGCCGCGTCGGACGGCAGTGGTCGGTAGGTTGGCCGCACGGCCTGCTCTGTGCGACGGGTCTTTTCCGCAAGCATCTCCACCAAGGATTGTTTTTCCGCCAGCTCCTCGACCAGCGGCAGTAATTCGCGCAGCCTTGACGCGCTTTCCTCGTAAGACAGGTAGACCTTCGCGCGTCCGCTCATCTTCGCCTGCTCGAACGGCAGACTGCGTGGCTCGCCAACGAAGATCGTGGGACAGCGTGCGAGCGAGGGCGGCAGCGTCCCTTCGCTCACCGCATCGAGCACGACCAGGGCCGCAAAACCCGGCGCAGTTCCTCCCGGAAAAGCATGAGCGCCCAAGCGCAACGCGATCCGCCCTGCCGGCATCTGCCGCTCCCACGCATCAGCGAGGGCGGAGTCAGTTGTCGCTAGGATGACAAGGGTTGGCATGGAAATGTGACCCGAAACGTCGCCCCTTGCCCCGGCTGAGGCGGATCGACGGTGATACTGGCATGTAGATTGGAAAGAATGTCGCTGCAGATTGCCAAGCCCAGCCCAAAGCCGGTCGATTTGCTGGTTTGGAACGGCAGAAAGAGTTTGGGACGCATTTCCTCCGAGATACCGGGGCCGCTGTCGGCCACGGCCATTTCAATTCCTCCCGCGGTATTGCGCGTGGCGATCTTCACCCATCGATTCTCACCGCGAAAATCTTCGACCGCTTGGATCGCGTTGAAACACAGATTCAACATCACCTGCTTGGCCGCTGACGCATCGGTGAACGCAGCATCGGGGGAAGCCTCGAATTCCGTCAGGAACTGCACATTGCGATGCGCCGCTTTCGCTGTAACGAGATCCAGGCTGGATCGAAGTAAGGGATGGAGCTCGATCACTTTGGCTTCATACGTGCGCGGCGAAGCGAGATCGAGGAGTTGCTCCGTGAGCTGATCGATCCGTCCCACCTCGTCACCGATCAGTTTGAAAAACTTGTCGCGGAATTTAGGATCGTGGTGATGGGTAGGCAGCAGTTGGACGAACGTCTTGATCGAAACGAGCGGATTGCGGATTTCATGCGCAAGGCTGGCGCCAAGTAGTCCGACCGTGGCGAGTTGCTCCGTGTGCTGAACCTTGGCGGAAAAATGGGCTCGCTCAAGCGCACTTTCCATAATCGAAGCCAGCTCTATCAACTGCGTCATTTGCGGGTAGGTAAAGGGGCGCCGAGACGCACTGACTCCTACGCCCAATAAGACAGTTAGTGTTGGCCCCTCCGCCATTACTAAGGCACCAAGCTCGTGCGTCGAAAGGAAGATGGACACTGCATGTCTGCCTATCGTCGATCGCTCACGCACGAGGCGTTCTGGCGTAGCCCATCGCAGAATGCGCATCGCCTTCGCGAGTTCGGAATCAGCGATCACCTCAATACCGTTCCCAACCAAAGAACTCTTGGAGCCAGAAATAATCAGCGCATGCTCGGTTTGTCCCCAACCTTTCAAGATACCCCGAAAAGCAGTCTCAAGATTTTCGATTCGTGTCTCGTTCTGCGCAGCAGTGAAAGCTGCCTGCCGGGCGCTTGTCGCCTGTGGATAAAAGCGGAATAACCCGTCGAGCCAACCATTCAACGAGACAGCGATCCAAAGCGCCAGCGCCGTCGTAATAAAGAAGGCTAGAGGCTCGGGGACAAAAAATCCAAACACCCTATCCAGGGCAAAAGCGGACGCTGCAACGGCCGCGACCAAGATCAATTTCTCCGCCGTAATCAATACTAGCTGTCTTGCATCAAAAATCCGATGCGTCGTGATAGCAAACGCCGTTGCAGTGTAATACACGAGCACAACGATGGGCTGAAGTTTGATATAACGGGAGTCATGAGTCAGCGCATTTGCAGCCATGAGAAATAAGATTGTGCCGGCAGTCGCGCACCCCCCACCCAACCATACCTGCAGTGCAAGACGCCGTCCTCCGGACAAACTGCGCAGACGGCGATAACTGTCTACGCCTAGGGTGACGTAGAGAGCTGCCACCCCGCCAAAATAAAGAGAGTAGCCGGGCCCAACCAATCTGCGCAGCGCCGTAGAGTGCGAGGGAATGAAATATTCGGTGTGAGGGAGGAGTGAAAGCGCCATCCCGATGGCCACCCACCCAGCGACGCGAAGAATGTGCGAACCCCTAATATCTTGAAGGTCCGAGGCAATCGCCTCCTTCACCAACCAAAAATGGAGCGGAATAAGCGCGGACACCGAGGTGGCCCATCTTACCCAGATCAATCCTTCAGTCGTGCCCAATGCGAGGTGCAAAAATCCTAGCCAACAAGCGATATGTAGTGAACAAGAAAAAACCAACCGATTTAACCAACGTGCAGGATTCGACCACAGGATCAATGATCCGATCGTCACCACGGCAATCGCGGCAAATAGAGCAGCGGAAGTCAGCATCGCTGTAGCACGACACAAGAGTTAACGCCCGAAAGCCCGTGAGCATTCACGATTGTTACATTATGTGAGAGGCTGCGAGGACGCGCGCTCAGATTCAATGGACACTCGGGATCGGGAAATTCCCAATTTACGGTTGGCGGTAGGATTTCATGACGTTGCGCGAGCGCAGCCGCACCAATTTGTATTGCTGCCGCTCCTCCCAACGGATTCCCAATCGCGCCCTTTATAGAGCCCGCGGAAATTTCAGGCAGTCGCGCTCCGAAAACCTCGCGTAACGCCACGCATTCGGCCGCATCAACTTTCGAGTGCCCAGGACCCCAGGCACTGATATTATCGACTTCTTCACGTCTGAGCCCTGCTTCAGCAAGTGCACATTTAATTGCAACGCTTAGCCCGCTACATAACTCTTGATCAGCATCATTCGCAAAAGAATAACCTGAGACGAAGCTGTAGCCACGACGCGGGCTGGATTCGGGCTCTAGCACTAGCATGCAAGCGCCCTCACTTACCACTCCGGTAGTGCGCCAGAGGTCAAATGGACGATCTATTTTTTTAACGTTCTCGTTCGTCGCGGGGGTCAGGCCAGTTGCCCGTAACTCCACCAGCGGACAGCGGAAAAGAGGCGCTTCCGTGCCACCGCAGATGGCAATCTCGGCCTCACCGGATGCGACCATCCTTGCAGCATGCCCAATGGCGTCTATTCCCGCACAACATGAAGTTTGAAGTGCGAGCGCCCGGCCACTAATTCCAAGGAATTCGATAATTGTCGCAGGAATCACGGACGCGTTAGTGGTATAGACAGTGCGCGGAAGTGCTCCTCGCACTCCCTTGGCTACTACGCCCTCCACTGTGCGACCTATCCCATCAAAATCCATAAGCGAGGAACCCGCCACTACAGCACAATACGCATGATTGAGTTCCTCTAGAGTTAACCCAGCATCCCGGATCGCTAACTTTGCGCCAGCGAGAGCGAACAGCGTGTGCCGGGCTATACCTTTGGGCAAAGGCACGTCTCCAACGAAGTCTTCGATCCGAAAACGATCAATGAACGCTGCGACAAAGGCGCCCAACGCTGCGTCGAGTTTATTGAAATTTCTAACGCGGCTGATCGGTTCCAAAATCCCTTTCCAAAACGCCTCGCGACCAATCCCTGCCGGTGTGACCGGCCCGATGCCTGTAATTTTTACGCGTCGCCGCTTCATCCCTGCGGAGCGGCGGGGAAGACCAGTTTCACCGTCGTGCCTTTGCCGACGGCGGATTCCAAAGTAAACGTCGCGCCGTGCGTGCCCGCGAGGTGCCGGCAGATACTTAGGCCCAGCCCCGTGCCGCTGGCCTTGCTGCTGAAGCCGCCGTGCAGCGCCCGCTTCACCCGATCCGCATCCATTCCCGCGCCGTTATCGGTGATCATCAGCTCCACCTGCGCATCCCGCGCAGTCAAATTTACCACGATCCGCGTCGCGCCCGCTTCCAGCGAATTCTTAAACAAATTCTGCAGCACGCGCATCAGCTCGAACTTCGACCCGCGCACCCACGCTTCGCTGAGGCCAGCACCCTGGATTGCTCCGTTGCCGAAAAAAATAACCTGCCGCACCTCCTGCGCGATGCGCACCAAGTCCACCGACTGAAACTCCGTCGCGTGTCTCGACGCCAGCCGCCAGTTCTCCGAGAGATGATGACAATACTCCGCGGCCTTCTCCACCATCCCCGCATACTCAACCAGCTTCTTCGCCAGCTCCGGATCGCGTTGAGCCAACATCCGCGACTCTTCTGCGACCAGCGCGGCGTAGCCGATCACAACGGTCAACGGGTTATTGAGATCGTGAACTAACTCCACCGATGCCCGCGCCTGCCAGATCTGCGGTTCGTTCGCCTCGATCTCACGCTTCAGCGCCAAATTCATGTTCTGCGCATCGCCCGCCGCCTGCGCCTGCGCTCGCCTAAGCCGGGTCGCCTGCGTCTGACGCCGCACCGCTTCGATCAATTCCGGAATGTCGGGCGGCTTGCGCAGATACTGATTCGCCCCCGCCACCATCGCTTGCTGCGCGGTGAGCAAAGTGCCGTAGCCTGTAAGCATGATCACCGAAACATGCGGATCGATTTTGCGTATCTCCTCGAGCGCGCGAATGCCATCCATCTCGGGCATTCGGATATCAAGGACCACTGCCGAGTAATTTTTCGCCTGTAGCTTCGTCAACGCCTCCTTAGCGCGGTCCGCGGTATCGACAGAAAATTCTCCGGAGAGGCTAAACGCGATCGATTCCCGCGGGCCATACTCATCGTCGACCACGAGCACGGCGGGCCGCTCGCCCGAAATGGGCGCGGCAACAACCGGAGATTTCTCGGTCAGCATGCGGGGGGGTGGAAGCGAAACGTGAAGCGCACCGCGCACACCAGAGGTCCACGCGGCATAGCGCTTTTTGCGGGTGGGGATTTCCGGTGTCAAGGCGCGCTTCGAAGGTTGATCTGCAATCGTTGCGGGCTGACGTTGTTCACGTGGAATTTACTCTCGTCGCCTTCCTCGCCGCCGCGATCGCCGCGACCGTCACGTGGCTGGTGCTGAAAGCGCGGGAAGCTGCCTTGCGTGAGCGCGTTCGCTCGCGCGACGAGGAAAACGGGCGGCTCTCCGACGAATTGGCGGCGCTGCGGTCCGAGAGCGCACGACTCGCTACGCTACACGCACAAGTCGCGACGCAACTCGACGCTGAACGCACGGCGCACGAACGCTCGACGAACGAGTTTAAAGCGCTTTCAGCGGATGCGTTGCGCGCCAACCGCACGGATTTTCTCGAGCAGGCCAAACAGGCCTTTGCCCACCTACAGCAGCAATCCGCCGGCGACCTCGATCAGCGCAAACAAGCCGTTGAAGCACTGGTAAAGCCGATTCGCGAGTCTCTCGACAAAGTGGACGCCAAGATGTCCGAAATCGAAAAGGCGCGCGCCGGTGCTTACGGTGCGCTCGGCGAGCAACTCAAAGCGCTCAACGTCGCGCAACTCCAACTTCAATCAGAAGCCGCCCGCCTCTCGACCGCGCTCCGCTCCACGACATACGCCGGTAGTTGGGGCGAACTACAGCTCCGCCGCGTGGTGGAAATGGCAGACATGCTCAACTACTGCGACTTCTCCGAGCAGGAAACCTCGGGGAGTCTGCGCGCCGACCTCGTGGTGCGGCTGCCCGGCGGACAGCGCATCGTGGTCGACGCGAAAGCGCCCTTGGAATCGTTCCGGGCAGCCGGCGACACGACCGACGAAGCTATCCGCGCCGACCGCATGGTCGAGCACGCCGCAAAGGTGCGGAGCCACATCGATGCCCTGGGCGCTAAAAATTACTGGGAGCAATTCCAACCTGCACCGGAATTCGTGGTGCTGTTTCTGCCTGGCGATCATTTCCTCACCGCCGCGTTGCAAGCCGACAATCTTCTGATGGACCGCGCCCTGTCCCGCCGCGTGTTGCTCGCAACGCCGACGACCCTGATCGCGCTGTTGAAAGCGGCATCCTACGGCTGGCGGCAGGAGGCGGTCTCGAAAAATGCCGATGAAATCAGCGCGCTAGGCCGCGCGCTCTACGACCGAGTGGCCGGCTTCGCCGACACTTTGGATAAGATCGGCCGCGGCCTGGACACCGCGATGAAGGGCTACAACACTGCCGTTGGCTCGTTCGAAGGAATGCTCCTCCCCGGCGCGCGCAAACTGGCCGAGCTCGGAGCCAAAGGCGCGAAAGATCTCGCAGCTCCGGGCACAGTAGACACAGCCGCGCGCGACGTGGTAAAGCGCAGCTGAAAGAGCAAACGCGACATGCCCCCAGAAGCGGACGGCTCTCTCGATGGGAAATGGCAGCTGATGCGCGCCGAGATGAACGGCGAGCCCGCCCACGAACTTCTCACGACGAATACGGTGCTGGAACTGCACGGGGGTTCCTATACTGTGCGGTATGCGGGTGAAATCGCAGACCAAGGCACGTTCGAGTTGGGCGGCACGAGTGAGCCACCGACGCTCAAACTTCGAGGCCAAGAGGGACCCAACGCCGGGCGAACGATCCCCTGTATCTATCAACGTGTGGGTGACCGGTTGCGAATATGCTACGGACTGGATGGTGTGGCACCGACTAGGTTCGGGACGGAATCGAGCGGAGGAGCCTATCTCGCGGTCTATCGCCGATCGCCGGAAGACCATCCCCAGTTAGTCATGACAGGTCGCTGATCTCCAGGATGCTCGTGCCACTGTGGCTTCGTATCACCCAGCACGCATACAAACTCTAGAATGCCAGCTATGACATCGCTAACTTACCATATACGCAGGTTCCCCTAGCACGTTCCCCGAACGATCGTGTTCCTAAACCTCACATTAAGCATTGTAGCAGCAATCGCGGGATTTGCAGTGGTGGTAGCAAATCCTCGAAGATTGGCGAATCGAGTGTTTGGGCTGCTATCGTTGGTAATCACGAGTTGGTTCCTTCTAGTCTATTGGCAGGGCGTGTATTGGAGAACTACTGACAATCCCTCCAGCCTGCTCTCTCGTTTAAACGGAGCGGTTGCTCTGTTTTTCCCGTGGGTCATGTCCATGCTGAATACCACGCTTTCGAAGAAGCAACCGACGGCAGAGGGAGTTTTTCGTGCCTCGTTGCCATGGCTAATAGCTGCATTGGCAGGGGTTCCGCTTTGTTTTACGTCGGCCTTTATCGACGAAACTCCCGATCATGGTTGGCGACGGGGACACGCCTACGCCGTGCACACGGGCCTCTTTCTAACCATGACCGGGGCAGTTATCTGGCAGGGGATTCGAAATTTAAGAATTACCACTGGTATTCGACGCCTCGAAGTCCAATTCGTGGTTTTAAACTTCGGTGTGAGCACCCTTCTTTCGGCTATCCTGATACCGGCAGGCAATCTCTTCGGCGTTTTGGGGATGAAACTAGCCGCAACGATCATACTTTTAATCTCGCTCGTCACTACGGCATCGGCACTCGCCTTCCACCGCATTTTTGATGTCCGGCATGTCCTAAGATTTCTGGCTCTTCGCCTCGCGATTGGCGTCGTGCTTGCAGTTGGTATCTCGGCTTCGTGTATATTATTCGCCGGTCAGTCGCCGGGCATCGCGGTCATTGCTCCGGTCGCCGGCGTGTGGGGTCTGATCGCCATGTCCGCAGATTTTCAGCTCCGGCGCTGGTTGCGCATCGACGACGAACGAAAACTCGCTGCACTGCGAACCGATGTTATTTCCCTGGCTCGCTCCGAGCCTGGCACCGTCGAACTCGTTGCACACTTCAAAGTGTTGCTCCAAGAAAAATTTGACTCACCCCGCGCTTTCCTGCTCTTCGAAAATGTAGTCGCCTACAATGATTCCGGAATCTCCCTGCGCAGAGATAGCGATGCTTACGCCGCACTCTTAGATTCGGCCTGGGCCACGCCTGAATCTTTACAAAGAAGGCGATCAAGTCCCGGACTCAACGAACTCAGTCGTCTGATCGAAATAAATACGCTAGCTGCGATCGTGCCGGTGCCGCGCGGAAGTCCGTCTCCGTCGCTCGTGGTCGCCTTGATGGCAAGAGAGGATGAATCGCCATTCACCTACCCGGAAGTTGTCCGTCTCCAAGCCATCGCCGAGTTGATGGACAACATCCTCACCCATTCGCGCCTCACTTCGCAGGCTGCGTTGCAGGCCAAGATCGAGCACCTCGCCATGATGTCCCGCGGTCTGGCGCATGATCTCAAAAACCTGATCACCCCCGTATCATCGTTTCTTATTCACACGGACGGACGGTTCCCACCCGAGAGCCCCGAGGCCGAAGTCCATGCGGCCGCCCGCCGCTCGATGCGCGTGATGACCGATTACGTGCGCGATGCGCTGTTCTTCTCGGAGCGCCTCCAGCCGAAACTCGAAAATGTCGATCTCCCCAAGCTCCTGGACACAGTGCGCGAACTTACTGTGGACCGCGCAGGCGCCCGCGGGGTGACCGTTTTCTCGAGCGTGGATTTGGCTGAGCCGGTAGTCGCAGACGGCGTTTTGCTCCAACGCATGCTTGTCAACTTGGTGAGCAACGCGATCGACGCATCTGCCCGTGGCCAGACCGTCGCTCTCTCGGCGAGCCAGACACCGAATGATTGGTTGAAAATCGTCGTGCGAGATGAGGGCTGCGGTATCTCAACGGAGAATATGACCCGCATATTTGAGCCCTATTTCACCACGAAACAGTTCGGCGAAGACGTGCGTGGATTCGGCCTCGGGCTCACGATCTGCCAGAAGATCACCAATCTCCACGGCGGCCTTATTTCCGTGGAGAGCAAGCTCGGCAAAGGCACACACGTAACTGTTAATCTCCCCACCTCCGCCGTCTCGCGCCGATTACTTCCCGGGCCACCGTGCCTCGCCCTGCCTTGACTCCTCACGCGCCCGAGCCGAAATCCAATCCCCAGCGATGCCCCCCGCAACGGTCGAGCTACTGACTCCGCGTATCCTGGTCGTGGATGACGAACGCCAGATCCATGCGTCTGTCCGCCTGCGGCTCGGGCGTGACTACGAACTGGTCTACTGCTTCGACCCACGGGAGGCGCTCCAAAAAATCCAGGTGGAACGCTTTGATCTCTGCTTCGCGGACATTCATATGCCGCACTTGGACGGCTTCGCCTTCATCGAGGCCGCGCGGGAGCGCGATCCAGGTCTTGGATACGTTTTCCTCAGCGCCTTTGATACCGACGATAACCTCCGCCGCGCCATCCCCCTGAACGTTTACGACTTCGTCTCGAAGCCGCTCCCGGAGAAACACGAGTTCGAAGCACGCATCCCCGCTTGGATCGACCTTACCCGCCAACGCCGTCGCGAACGCGTGCTCACCGCCCAAGCCGGCATCCTCGCGGGGGCCCGCGACTCCGCCCAACTCGAGCGTGACATCGAATTCGTCGCGTCCGAAACGGCCCGCGACGCCCTCCTCCAAACCGCCAGTCTTCTCACCATCATCCACGCCCAGCTGATAGGCGCGAGCACGCTCGCTGCCAGCCGCGTAAGGATGGATCCGAGTCTAAACCAACTCGCCCGCACCATCGATGATGCTCGCAAGACCGCGGACGCCGCGATGACTGCAGCCGAAGGATTCTTTGACTCCGCCTATGGCAGCCGCGACTCCTCCCCAGCACTGATCAACGAGGGCATCCGCCATGCCCTTACCATCGCGACGCGAATGACCAAGGCCGAAGCAGCCAACAAGATGGCCGACTTCAACTCCGCCGATGATCGCGTCCAAGTCCGAGGTCTTACCGGAATTGAATTCCTGCTGATGCTTGTCCCCGCGTTGGGAGTCGCTCTGACCGCGGCTCCCGCAAACACCACGATCGGCATCGTCCGTGACGCTTTCACGCGTTTGGACTCCGTCACAAAAGACCCGCAGCTCCGCGACTTTGCCTGGGTCAACCGGCGCAACGCAGTAGGCAGCCAGAGCGGCATTCTCGTCAGCATCGCGGTCAGCGCCCCAGCCTTGAGCCGCGGCGAGATCGACGCGTGGTTCAAAGGTGAATACGGGCCGTTCGCAGCCATTCCCGCCCGGGGCTTGATTCTCGGCATCCAGAAATCTCGCGGCCTGCTCGGAGTGGCGCTGGCCCCACGCGCGGATCAATTTCGGCTGGTTCTGGCCCTCCCTGCCTAGGCTCCCAAAGCGCCATGATCGCGATCGCATCGTCGGACGCACGGGAGCGCAACGCCTTCGCAGCGTTGAGCGAAGGCCACGGGTGGGCCGTGCTCGCCTGCGACTCCTTACGAGCATTGCAACGCGGGCTAGGCCGCCACTCGCCCCGCATCGTGCTTACGCGCCATCGCCTCAATGACGGCTACTCCGACAATATTTTCCCCACGCTCACGGCCGCGCGCCTGCTGCCCAAGACCAAAGTGATCGTGCTGATGGCCGCGGGCAGCCCATCGGCGACCGAAGCGCGCCAGCTTGCGCTTGGCGCGGACTGTGTCCTGCGGGATCCCGTTCGCACGGATGTCTTGCTGGCCTATCTTACTAAATACAGCAGCGGCTCGCCGGGATCGGCGACTCGCAGCGCGAGCGCGCGGCCAACGAAACCCTTGCACTTTGCTGGGGCAATCCTGCGCCGCGCCGACCGCAGCTTCCAACGCGGCCGGCACGCCTTCGCACTTACGCCACGTGAAGTGCAACTCGTCGAGCTGTTGCTCCACTCCCGTGGAGACGTCGTTTCGTATGAAGCGCTCTTCACCGAAATTCTCGGACGCCCCTACCGCGGTGACACGAGCAATATGCGGGTGCTGCTCGGCAAACTCGGCTCATCGGCGGCCCGTGTCGGCATCGCACTGCGCGACTGGGTCGAAGTCATCCCGAAGGCAGGCTATCGCTACCGCGGCGTGCGCCGCGCGGCTCCGCACCTGAAACGCTCCCGCTCGCCATTACTCCGGGCTGCATAGGATTGGATTGCCGCGGCCGTTACGCAAAAATTACGGCGCCAGGCTTGGTCGCATTCGCGGGAAGATAAATATTCGGCAAATGGAGGCTGCCTTTTCCCCCGTCTGCACAGTCCTCATTTTCAAGGCAGACCGCCTCTACGCAGAGTTTTTAAGAGAGCATACGCTCCGCGCGTTTCCCCGCGCTCACGTTACTTTTGCAACGTCAGTCGCTGACACCCGCGCGTTGCTCGCGAAGGGGCCGATCGATCTGCTGGTCACGGACCTCGGCACCTCACCCGAAGGCGACGTCTGCGACCTGCTCGTGCATCGCCCGAAAATAGCCGAGCGGGCTCGGCGCGTATTCGTTATTACCGCACAACGCGAATACCGGGAGCTCGCCGCCCTCCGCGCTCTCGCGGTCGATGGCGTGTTTGATTCGGGAACAGAGGCTCAGGAGCAACTCGTGCCCGCTCTGCGCGCAGTCGCCAACGGCGTGCGTTATTGGAGCCCCAGCGTGGTCGAACACATGCGGCGAAGTGGATCGGGACCCAACGCGCTGCACTGCCTCCTCACCGCGTTCGAGCAAGTAGTCCTTTCGGTAATCGGCGACGGGTGTGACGACGCGGTCGCCGCCCGCCACATCGGCGTCAGCCCAGCGACCGTCGGCACGGTGCGGCGCGAGCTGCATCGCAAGCTGCGCGTGCAGCACCGCGGCGAGTTGGTCCGCGTTGCGGCGCAGCAAGGCTTCGTGCGCTTTATTCCCGGCGGCGTCGTGCGTCCTGGCTTCGCGATGCTCGTGGCGGCCTATCATCCTCGCAAGCCACGGCTCGCTCCGGCGCCCTTGCGGGGCCTCCAAATGGCGTAGGGTCGAGCTCACGGCGCGTCAGGTTGCGGCCGCCATGGGATTTGGCGTTGCGACGGCCGCTTTGCGGAGAGGCAATGACGGGCGAATCGACGCCATGTCACCCGCCCTATGCATCTCTCCGGCCTTTTTATTTATCCCGTAAAATCCCTCGGCGGATTCAGCGTGCCCGCGGCGGAAGTGGACGATCTGGGGCTGGTGGGCGATCGGCGGTTTCTCGTCACCGACGAGAGCGGTAAATTTCTCACGCAACGCGTGCTGCCGCGGATGGCGTTGATCCAAACCGCGCTGTCAGCAGAAGCGCTCATCCTTTCGGTTCCGAGCCGTTCCGCGCTTCATGTCCCGCGCGACCCCGATCCGAGTGCACCGCTGCGCAGCGTCAGCGTCTGGAGCAGCGCGGGGCTGCTCGCGGAGGATTGCGGGGATGCTGCCGCGGCGTGGCTGAGCGATTTTCTCGCCACGACGTGCCGGCTCGTGCGCATCGGCGAGAAATTTCTCCGGCCCGTGCTCAAGTCAGCCGCCGGCCCAGGCGACCGCGTAACTTTCGCTGACGCCGCACCCATGCTCGTGATCAGCGAGGCATCCCTCGCCGACCTCAACGATCGTCTCCTCGCGCAGGGCGAGCAGGCGTTGCCCATGAATCGTTTCCGGCCCAACCTCGTCGTGGCAGGGTGCGATGCGTTTGCCGAGGATACGTGGCCCAGGTTCCGGATCGGAACGGCGGTTTTCCGCGCGAGCGGCCTCTGCGCGCGCTGCACCGTCCCGACGATTGATCAGGAAACCGCCGAGCGTGGCAAAGAGCCGCTCCGCACACTCGCGACGTATCGCCGCGATGCGAAGAACCCAAGCGACGTCAATTTCGGCCAAAATCTTATCAACGAGTCGAAAAGCGGCGCGCTGCGTATCGACGATGCAGTGACACTGCTGGCGTGACCCAGAACGGCGCGGCTGCGTGGGCACGAACGGGGCGCTCCGAGCGCATTTCCCACCGCTCAATTGGATCGTTGCCAGGTTTCGCTTCGGCGCACGAAGCTAACGGCCGACGCATGAAGACTACCGTCCTGCTCCTGGTTTCGGTTAGTTTTATACTCACCTCGTTGGCGAATGCCGCCGACAATCTCGCCCGCTGGGAAGAGCGCGCGCGCAATGTCACCATCGTCCGCGATCACTGG
>JANPIT010000694.1:0-7677 GCA_031425115.1 Opitutaceae bacterium
CCAGGCGGATATTTACTCGGGCATACGGTCGGGCGTAAGCGCGCAGACGCGAAGTGCCTTAGGGAATGCAAAGGTTTTGATTCCGAATCCATCATCACCGAGTCTCGCTTTCGCTCGCTCGGTGCCTTCGACCCTTTTTCGCGTGGTTCGTGTTTTTCGTGGTTAACGTCCGGCTTCGGGGATTGCCCAAACAGGAGAAGCCCGGACTGCACGCCAATGCAAAATCCGGGCCTCTGAAGGTGGTAGCGGAGTTGACGCTGGAAGCGGTCAACGGGGGTTACCGACGACCCAGCGAAAGAATTCCGAAAGTATCTTTCAAGCGGATAGCAGCCTCATGCAAAAAATTCATGTGGTATTGGGCTCAGTTCAAGCATCCGTTCCAGCGGTGAGCGCTGCCGCGCCGGAGATGGGAGATCGAAGATCGGAAAGCGGAGTTTTAACCACTAATGGACACTGATGAAACCGGCTCAATGGAGCCTGCGTGTTGCGCGCGCCGAATCGGCGCGGGCAACGGTGCTCGCCGCACGCGACGCGCGGGTGATCCCGCAGTCGCGGGGATGCGATGCTCGTATTCGAATATTGACTACTGTCTGCTGACCGCGTCGGGCGCCCTCCAGGGCGGTGATGGAACAAACAACCGGGAAACGACCCTCGGAGTTTTAACCACTAATGGACACTGATGCCCGATCGATCGCGCAATGGCGCGATCTCTGGGGTTGCCACCGCGCAAGCGCGGTTCATCCCGCAAGGCGGGATGCTTTCCCGAGCTCACTGCTTTACGCTCAGCGCCTACAGCTGAAATCTGAATGTGGACGGAGTCGAGAGACGTAGATGGGCAGCCCGCGGCTCGCGTTAAGGGCTGACCCCGCAGTGAAACGCAGGGGTGACTGAGCCGGGTGCCCATAGGGCGGCAAAGGAACAAAGCTGGAAACTGAATGGAAATGGAGTCGGACGCGGAGTTTAACCACTCATGCTCACTGATACCCGAGCGATCGCGCAATGGCGCGATCTCGGGACGGTTGCACCCAGCTCATCGCTGCGGGCAACGGGGCGCACCCCCGACGGGTCGGGTTCATCGCGCGCGGCGCGATGCTGACGAGTTAGTTTTTCAAGGTGGAACGGCTTGCCCCAAAGCCGTTGCTTCGGGGTTCGAGTTTGAAACGCGGGGATCGCGAAGGACGCGGAGCAGTTTCCGACCAGGACAGGAATGTCCCTGCCATCGTCATCTTTCGTGACCACGATGAAGCCGTGCGTCGGCATACTTCCAAATTTTACTATCGTCGGCGCCTTTCAGTCCTACGTCACGAACGTGCGCAGAGCCCGGAAAAATGTCCGCCAACAATGTCGCCAAGGCCGGCGACAGATTCTCGTCAAACAGAAGCTTCACGCCGCACGCGGAAAGATCGGGCGGCGCCGGCGATGAGGTGACCGAGTCGGGTGCCTCAGGGCGATGGGCGGAGCGACTTTGTCGCGGTTGGCCCCGAGCCCGCAGGCGCGGGATCGGCCCGTCAGGTCGCAGGTTTCACACACCTGGGTGTGAAATCTTCGGGCGAAAAGGAAAGCCGGCGTCAGTCAGGCGAAGTTGATGTTGTGGCGCAGACCTGTTTCTCCGGCGCGTTGCAGCAGGCTCAGCATCTTGCTGCATTCGGCCTGCCGGGTGCGGCGGCGGACCACGATGATCAAACCCGGCTGCTCGGGATTCTGCGCCGCCAGCGCGAGGAAGTCGTCGCGGTTGCAGGTGACGGTAATCATTCCGTGGGCACACGCGTAGGCGAACGCCTCGTCGTCGGGCACCGTGACCGGCAGCACGTCGCGCAGCACCGTGACCGCATGGCCCCAATGGCGCAGGAGCAGCGCGATTTCCTCCGGAATGTCCTGATCGAGGAAAAACGTCACGCCGGACCTTCACTCATTTGCTGCGCGACCAGGGCGTCGATCTCGACGCGGTGATCCTCGTAGTAGGAGAGGCACTCGTAAACCTGCGCGCGAGTCACGCCCGGAAAGCTGCGGCACACGTCATCGATGCTCGCGCCGCTGACGGTCAAGCCCACGACATCATGCACGCCGATGCGGGTGCCTTCGATGATCGTGCGTCCTGAGCGAACGCCGGGGAGGTTGGTCAGGTAACGGTAGGACGTGGCGGGCATGGATGGCATCATGGCGAAGAAGTCGATTCCGGCAATGCCATAGCCTGAACATTTCACACTCAGAGATGTGAAATGTTCGGGCTAATGTGGACGGAGCCGGAATGGGGAGAGGTTGAATGTGGACGTAGTCTCGAGCTGGCGCTCCACCGCCGATCGCAACAACTCGGAGCCAACAAACTCCTCTTTCGATACGCCTGACGTGAAGTTCCCAATCCGCACACAGGCCGCTCGCGCATCCTCCATTCGCTTTAGCGTCTCAAGCCGCATGAATCTCGACGGCCTCTTGTTCGATGCGCCGCCTAAGATATGGATTACGGAGCGATCGGGTCGTCAAGAGATCAACCGAGCGACCCAATATCGTCTCAGCCGATTCCGCGAAGTCGACGAAACGATCCGCGTAACCCGGCGCGTTCACATCCTCAAATTCCACTAGCAAATCAACGTCACTTTCCGGCCGAAAATCCGCGCGAACTGCAGAACCGAATGCCGCCAACCGCCTTACTCCGAATCGCCGGCACAACCGAGCCAGACTTTCGCGATGAAGCTCTAACAACGGGCTCATGATGAACTATCCAATTTCTCACAAGAATGGTCAAGAAATGGCGCACCAGCGATCGGGCGACGCCGGCGATGTGACCGGGGCGAAGAGATTGAATGTGGAAAGCGGGAAACTGATGGGAAAACAGGCGCCAGACGTTGGAGACCGGACGCCGTGAATTTTGGCCCACGGAATCCCGCGGAGGCGGATAGTCGCTCGAGTCGAGATATCTGGGATGAGAAACTCAGGAAAAGACGCTCCGAGCGGGACCGAAGGGATTTTCACCACGAAATACACGAAGCACACGAAAGAGGTCGGAATTCCGGGCGGGGATCATGGAGGGCCGGTGATAGATGCCTGATGACGGAGGACGGACGACGAAAGGCGGAAGGCGGTCACGGATGACGGAGGACAGAGGACGGGAGCGACTGTAGGGGCGCGCCCGGGCGTAAGCGCAAAGACGCGAAGTGGCCAAGATCGCGCAAAGGGTCGCGGATACTTTCGAAGGAGGTCGCGGTGCTCTTCGCTGACAGCTGATTGCTGAACGCTGATCTCATTCTGAAGCCAAGAAACCAGGAATTTTTGACCACGGATTTCACGGATGAACACGGATATTTCGAGCCGAGGCACGGAGGCACGAGCGTAAGCGCGAAGAGGCGAAGTTGCCAAGATCGCGCAAAGGTTCGCGGATACCGAGCGATCGCGTAATCCGCCGGAGGCTGGCAAGTGGTGCGATCTTGGGTGCTTCCCGCCAGGCGCGTATTGTTGCGTCCCTGGCGCATTCATCGCGTTGCGCGGTGCCTGCCGACTCACGGAAGGTTCATGATCCCGGCCGCTCTGTCCTTAGCGAATATCTCGATCGCGGGTCCAGCGCGCCGCAATAACGACTCGACCTCTGATGTCCGGCAATTGCCCAGTCCAATCATCACCAATTTCGGGAACGCTCCGACCAAGACAGGAATGTCCCTAAAATCGTCGTCTTTCGTGACAACGATGAAGCTCTGCGTCGCAGCATACTGCCAAATCTCACTATCGGCGGCGCCTTTGAGAGCGACGTCACGAACATGCGCTGAGCCCGGGAAAATGTCGGCCAACAATGAGGCCAAGAGGGGCGACAGATTCTCATCGAACTAAAGCTTCACGCGGCGTGCGGGGCGAACGTGCGTCGATCCCGTTCGGCCACGAAGGCGTAACACGCCAGCAGGTCGTCGTGGGTCAGGTCGGGAAAATCGTTCAACACCTCTGCTTCGGTCATGCCCGACGCTAAGTAACCGAAAACGTCATACACGGTAATGCGCGTTTCGCGAATGCACGGTTTGCCGCTGCGGCGGCCTGGCTTGATTGTGATTCGTTCGAGCAGCGTCATCGCCGGACGATGGAAAGATTCCATCGACTTGGCAAGGCGGGGAACGCGTCTAATCACACGGCTCCTCGCGCTGCCGCGGGGGATCGAAAACCGTCGGCCGCAGAAGAGCGCAAAAGGCTCAAAAAACGGAGCGGTGTGTGACCGCGGATACCGGGGATGCTTTTGAAGCAGGGTCGCGGAGCTTCTTGCTGAATGCTGATCGCTGATGGCCCAATTACGAGAACGACGGGCGTCCGATTCCGGACGTATCTCCGTACTGAATACTCGGAAGAGGAAGATTCATTCAAAAGCCAAGAAACCAGGAAGTTTTTGACCACGGATTATACGGCTTGCCCGCCTGAGGTGGGATATCACGGATGTTTCGGCCGAATCGCAGAGTGATTATATCCGCGACATCAGCGACATCCGCGGTTAAATGATTGAGACCGCACCGATCGGGTCGGGCGTAAGCGCAAAGATGCAGATGCGAAGTTGCCAAGATCCGCAAAGGGCGGAGGAACCGACGACTGAAGCGTGACGAGCGCTGAATGCTGATCGCTGAAAGCTACTTGCATCCACCCACCCTGATCGCTTCCGTAGGCGGACCCACCCGCGCTCGCGCGGGCATTGCCTCTGCCGCCCCGGTTCGCTTCGACCTCGGCGTTTCACCCCTCGGTCCCCTCGCAGTCGTTTGGTCTTCCGATCACCGTCGGTCGCACCTCGTCGACGTTCACCTTCGAAGCTCATCCCGGCGATGCCGCCGACCTTGGCGGACGCGCGCTTTCCGCCGTGGAACACTCCTGCCATGAATCGTATCCCCGCCCATGACCTCCTACCGGGTGACGTCCTGCTTTACCACGGCAGCGGCCTGACCAGCCGGCTCATCCGGCTCTTCGACGGCACGGACTACAGCCACGCTTCGATTTTCGACGGCAATCAGATCGTCGAGGCCATCAGCTCCGGCATCGTACAACGCAGCGTCACTGCCAGCGCCGTGCATGCCGAATATATTCATGTTTATCGCTTTCTCTCGGCAACGAAAGAGCCGCTCGGCTCCGCCGCGTATCCCACCGATCCCCTGGTGAGCCGAATCGAGCATTACGTGACCCACCGGCAGCGCTATGCCTATGAACAGATCCTGTTGCTCGCGCTATTGGCCAGCACGCGCCGGATCCCCATTCCCGGTGTAGCCTGGTTGCTGCGCAACGTGCTCGATGAAGCGATGCGGCTCGTCTCCACGCTGATCGCCGCCGGCCGGGAGCCGGTGATCTGTTCGGAGCTGGTCTACCGGATCTTCAGCGAGGCGCAGGGCGACAACTACACCCTCAGTATCCGCGGCGCCGATACCCTGGCGGCCACGGCCGCCCGCACGGTGCAGGGGATGGGGACGGCGACACTGACAATGGCCGAAACCGACGCGACGGCAGCGGAGGCGTCTGCCTTGCAGGAGGACGCCGCGGCGTTTCTCCGACTGTTCACGGCGGCGAAACATCAGGCCGTCCACGATAACGACGGCCAACCCGTCTTCGGCGCGCAGGCGGTGGCGGACTTTGTCACCCCCGGTGACCTGAAAAAATCCCCGAACCTGGCCCTGCAGGGGCAACTCGTGCTCGACTAGTTTTTTCAGCCCCTCTCCCACCCTTCCCCTCTCCCACTTTCGCCTTTCGCCTTTTCCACTTTCCCTCCCATGCCCCGACCCGCTCGTCGCGCGGACCCTCCTCCTGCCCTGACTGCCCCGCTCGCACCGGAACGGTCGGCCGACCCGGTCGGAGAATACCTCATCACCCTCGCCGAAGGCGCGGAGACCGCGGCGTTGGACACGTTCGAGCAAGCCGCCGGCCTTCGCGGGCTAGTAAGCACCGCCGCCCTGTCGGCGGACGAAATCGGCGGCGAAGCGGGGGCAGGACAGGGCATCCTGCTCTCGCGGTTAGGCGTGGCGGCCACGCGGCTGGACCCCGAGCAAGCCGAGCGCCTGCGCGGCCATCCGGACCACACCATCCTCGCGGTGGAGCGCGCCCCCGTTTTCTTTGCCTGGGGCGCCCCGGCCGACGACCACCGGCGCGGGGATCGCGATGCTGCTGGCGCCCTCCCCATCCCTGAGGTTCACGCCCCGCTGCCGACTGGCCCCGTGACCGAGGTCGACGCCACGTGGGGCCTGCGGATCACCGGGGTGATGTCGTGCCGTTGCAGCGGCCGGGGCATCCGCGTGGCGGTGCTGGATACAGGCCTCGATCTGCTGCACCCCGACTTCGTCGGCCGGCAGATCGTGCACCAGTCGTTCAATCCCGGGGAGGAAATCCAGGATAATCACGGCCATGGCACGCACTGCATCGGCACCGCCTGCGGTCCTCGCCACCCGGCGAGTGGTCCGCGCTATGGCATTGCCTGGGAAGCGGAAATTTATGCGGGCAAGGTACTGTCCAACACGGGCGGGTCACGCGGACGATCCGTGGAATTGGGCCTCGAATGGGCGCTGGCGAATCGGTGTCACGTGATCTCGCTGTCCCTGGGCTCCCCGGTGCTCGTCGGTGCGCCGCCGTTGGTGGCTTACGAGCGGATCGGTAGCCGCGCCTTGGCCGCAGGCACGCTCATCGTCGCGGCGGGGGGCAACGACAGCATCCGCCGCCGGGGCATCCTCAATCCCGTGGGCAGCCCGGCGAACTGCCCCAGTATTCTTGCCGTGGCGGCGATCGACCACGGATCAGCCGTGGCCGATTTTTCCAATGCGGGCATCAATCCGGCCGGCGGCGAGATCGATGTGGCGGCCCCGGGCGTGGAGGTGCATTCCGCGGTGGCACCGCGTGCATACGGCCGGAAGAGCGGGACGAGCATGGCGACACCGCATGTCGCGGGGATCGCGGCACTGTGGGCCCAAGCCACCGGCAGGTCCGGCCAGTCCTTATGGGACGCGCTGAACGCCGCGCTCACGCCCCTGCCTTATGGCCCGGCTGATGTGGGCGCAGGCTTGGTGCAAGCGCCCCCGCCGGGTGCTTGCTAAACGAACGCTGGCTGCTAGCTTTCCCCCATGAAGCCCAAAGTGGGAGTGCTGGTGACGGTGGACGACAAACACCACGACTTCCAAGCGGTCGCGCAGTCGCTGCAGACAGCCGGCCTGGAACAAATCGAGGCGATGCCCTTCAGTGGAATCATCGGGGGCGTGGTGGGCTCCGATATCATCGACCGCCTTAAGCGCATCCCTGGTGTCCAAGCCGTGGAACTACAGCCGACGAGCCACGCGATCTGAGATCCGGAGGAAGGGGCGGTGGGTTAATTCTGAAGCCAGGAAACCAGGGATTTTTTGACCACGGAGAGCACGGAGCCCACGGAGCGACTGCAACGATCCGGCCGGGCGTAAGCGCAAAGACGCGAAGTTGGCCAAGATCACGCGAAGGGCAACCGCCCGGAATTGAGACAGGATTAAGGAGCCTCTGAAGAATCACCTCGAAGGGGTGTCGATGGCGGTCGAACATTTCCCTTTGGGGACAGGATGGACAGGATTTCGAACCAGGATTTACAGGATTTCCCGTCCTACGGCGGTGATCACCCCGCGATCGAAACTCACGGGCTTTCCATCGTTCCCAAGCATTCGGTTCGTTCCTGAAAATCCTGCCTTTAATCCTGTAAATCCTGTCAAAAACATGAACCGT
>JANPIT010000695.1:0-20163 GCA_031425115.1 Opitutaceae bacterium
TTCTGCTCGGGGCCAACCCGCGCCAATCCCAGCGCGCGGCGGAAGCATTCCGCTGCTACCCCATGCGCCTTCAGTCGCCAGTGCAATTCGCCGCGGACCGCGTGCAGCAGGTAATTCGATTCGAGTTGCTCCAACTTCGGAATCGCCGCCACGGCGTCTAGCCCTGCTTGCGGCCCCTGCAGATTTGCTACCGCGACGGCGCGATTCAGCGCCACCACGGGTGATGGCTTGAGCTGCTGGAGTTGATCGTAATGCCTTAGGATACGCGCCCAGTCGGTCGAGGCATAGTCCGGCGCGGTGCAGTGACACGCCGCGATGCCCGCCTGCAGGTGATACTCGGTCAGCTCGGCGCCTTCCGCCGCGGCGGCGAGTTGCATCAAGCCGCGGCCAATCAAGTCCTGGTCCCATTTCGCGCGGTCCTGATCATCGAGGCGCAACAAATCCCCATGCTCGTCCAACCGTGACGGAAACCTAGCCGCCGTCAGCAGCATCAAGGCGAGCAGCGCGTGACTGCGCGGCGTCCGACCCACCGGATGCATTACCAGCAGTGAGGTCAGTCGCACCGCCTCCTGACACAATTCCTCGCGCAAAAGACGGTCGCCCGTCGAAGCCTTGTAGCCTTCGTTGAAGAGCAAATAAAGCGCGCCAAGCACCCCGTTGAGCCGCGGCGCCAAGTCCTCGCCCTCCGGCAGGTCGAACGGCAGATCCGCTTCCTGGATACGTTGCTTGGTGCGCGTGAGTTGCTTGTCGATGGCGGCATCGCTGGTGAGAAATGCACGGGCAATTTCACCCGTGCTGAAGCCGCAAAGCACCTTGAGGGCGAGCACCACCTGAGCGTCGGGCGCGACCGCAGGATGACAGCACACGAAGAGGAGGCGCAGTGCATCGTCGCGGATTTCGTGCGCACTGCCCACGGCCACCGCCGGCGTCGGAGCCGTGATCTCCAAGTGCGTGATGATCGCCGGTTCCTTGATTCCCGACATCCGTTGGTGCCGGAGCGCGTCGCGCGCGAGGTTCATCGCCACGCGCGTAATCCAAGCCGATGGGTTGACCGGGACGCCGCCCATCGACCACGTGCGCAATGCGCGGAGCATCGCTTCCTGTGCCACATCTTCCGCGAGCGTCAGATTTTGCACGCCCACCAGACGAATCAGCGCGCCGTGCAGGCGCCCCGTTTCGTGACGGAAAAAGTGCTCCACCAACTGCGCCGGATGCTCATCGCCCGACGCCCCGCCGGTGGGCCGCGGCCCCGTCTCTGATGCCTCGGTGGACAAGTTAAACGATCGTGCAGTCAGAAATTAACCCGCGCTCACGACTGCGGAAGTCGCGGTGCCGTGGCCCGCAGTTACCCCGAGATGACAGGTGTCGGTCATCTGGCGCACCTCGATAATCAGGCCGTAAGCCAAGCCAGGGTGGCGCTGCGCGATCGCCGTCGCCTCCGCAAATGAGCTCACCATCAACTTAACGTAGCCGCCAATGGCCTCTTTCGCCTCTGCAAAGGGTCCGTCCACCACCCGCGAGCCGCCGGGACCCGATACCACGCGCGTTTCCAATTCTAACGGCTGGCCTTCGACGGCTTTGCCCTCGGCCGCGAGCCCGTCATACCACCCGTTCCACTGCGTCACGAGCTGCTGCCGCTGTTCCGGCGACAGGTGCTGATGATTTTCCGGGCCGGAATTGCGAAAGAACAAAAGGTAGGGAGTGCGGGTGTTGGACGACTTTGTTTCCATAATTTTTATCAGATTGGCGACGGGCTTGGCCGTTTCATCTACGACGAACGGCAAAGCGCGGAAAAGACATTGTCGAAGGAATTTCCGCCCGGCAGCCACACCATGCGTCGTCGATGCTGACCCATGTCCTTGATTGCGCCGTTCGTTCGTTGAGTAGGTGCGGCTCTCAATTCAATCGAAGCCTCGAACCCACTCCACCTCTTTTCTCATGGCCTCGCCCAACCCTGCCACATCCCTCCCCGCAGCGCCGGATCGAGAACTAATCATTAGCCGACTGATCGACGCGCCGCGGGAGCGCGTGTGGGACGCCTGGACGAGGCAGCTCGCGCAGTGGTGGGGACCGCACGGGATGACAACCGTGGTCCGCGCGATGGAGCTACGCCCCGGCGGGCTCTTTCGCACGGTCATGCGCGCACCCGATGGCCGCGAGTATCCGACCCAGGGCGTATTTCTCGAGGTAGTCGCACCCGCGCGCATCGTGTTCACCGACGCTTTTGGCGCGGGGTGGATGCCCGATCCCGATCCGTTTTTCACCGCCGTCACCACCTTCGACGCCGTCGACGGCCGCACGCGGTATACCGCGCGCGCGCTCCATTGGACCGTCGCCAATCGCGAGAAACACGAGCAGATGGGATTTTATCACGGCTGGGGCGAAAGCCTTGACCGCTTGGCAGCGCTCGTCGGCAAAGCGTGACGGTTATTCCCCGCATCAAGCTCGCGAAAATAGTTTCAACTCAGACGCAGTTTGCCTCTCTTTGCAGCACGACAAAATGTTCGATGAACCCCTTGTGTCCGGCCGGGCGAGCACCGCTGCGCCCCCCAACCGCCCGCCGTCTCTGATTTTTCGCAACATCCACACCTAAATCCCAGGAGTATCCTATGTCCAAATACGTCGATGGCTATGTATTGCCGGTCCCCAAGAAGAATCTCGCGGCCTATCGCCGCATGGCCCAAAAGGCCGCGAAGATCTGGCGCGAGCAGGGGGCGCTGGATGTGCGCGAATGCGCCGGCGAAGACCTCAAACCGCAATGGGGCCTGCCCTTCACGAGCATGTTGAAGCTGAAGGCCGGTGAGACCGCGGTGTTTTCCTGGATCACCTTCAAATCGCGCGCCCACCGGGATCGCGTGAACGCCAAGGTCATGAAGGATCCGCGCCTCGGTGGCATGAATCCGGACGCCATGCCCTTCGACTGCGGGCGCATGGTGTATGGCGGTTTCACCGTGATGGTCGACCTGTAAGGGCAAGCGGCGCCCGGCACCGCGGTGCGCTCGTCGACCCGACCCCGCGTCGTCGTCGCGAGCGCACGCGCTTAATGCAAAGCCGTGGCCTGCGGGCGGCGACGAACGTCTTTCGCATTGCTGAGCCTCCGTGAGCCCCGATGCTCGCAAGCGTGAACTTACCCTTCCGGCTCGCTTGGGTTCTCGCGTCGTTCGTCTTGGGATATTCCGCTCATTTAAGCGCCCAGACACCCGCCCCCGAAAAACCCACGGAGCCTGCCCCGCCCGCCTCCGTCGCGGGTCCCGCGGCCGATGACGCTTCGGCCCGCATCCGCGACGAAGGCCTCAATCGCTCGCAGGTCATGGCGACGCTTAGTTATCTGACTGACATCACCGGTCCGCGTTTGACGGGCTCTCCCGGCCTGCGCCACGCCAGCGAATGGAGTCGCGACCAATTCAAATCGTGGGGCCTCGCCAACGCCCAACTCGCACCGTGGGGACCCTTCGGCCGCGGCTGGTCGCTCAAACGTTTTTCGGCTCAAGTGATCGCTCCTCACGCGATGCCGCTGATCGCTTATCCCAAAGCGTGGTCACCGAGCCTCGGCTCCAAACCGCTCGAGGGCGAAATCGTTCACGTCGACATCAAGAAGCCGGAAGACTTCGAGAAATTCCGCGGCAAATTGCGCGGCAAGATCGTCCTTGATGGTGCTCCGCCCGAGGTGAAGTTACGCTTTGAGCCCCTGGCCACGCGGCGCACCGACACGCAGTTGATGACGCTCGCGAATTCCGATGGCCTGAGCAGCTCGAGCGGCACGCCGCGCTCGACCAGCGCCACCAATACGGCCGCGACTTCGGGCCTCGCGTCACCGGAACAGCGCGCTGCACTCGCGCTAACTCCGCAGCGTTACCAGTTTTTCTCTGAAGAAGGCGTCGCCGTGCTGTTACAGCCGAGTCGAATCGGAGAAGCCGGCAATCTCTTCGCCTCGGGCGCAATCGTGTATCCACTCCGCAACTCCAGCGCCGCCACGCCGCCGCCGAAAGGCGCCGAGCCCGCCGCAAGTGAGAAGAAAAAAACCTCCTCGCCCATCCGCAACATCTCGGCGTGGAAGACCGATGCACCCCCGATCATTCCGCAGATTGTCGTCGCGACCGAACATTACAATCGGCTCGCGCGGATGGCTCAGCAGGGAGAAAAACTCCGCGTGCTGCTCGACCTGCAGGCAGAGTATCACACCAAGGATCTGATGGCCTCCAATGTCATCGCTGAGATCCCGGGCACCGACCTGAGGGAGGAAATTGTGATGCTCGGCGCGCACCTCGATTCCTGGCACACCGCCACGGGTGCGACCGACAATGCGGCGGGCTGCGCCGTCGTGATGGAAGCAGTCCGCATCCTGCAAAAACTGGAACTGAAGCCGCGCCGGACGATCCGCGTCGCGCTCTGGACCGGCGAGGAACAAGGCCTCCTCGGGTCGAAGGCGTATGTCGCCGAGCACTTCGGCACGGTGAAAGGCACGCCCCCCGGTGGCACCCCGCCGGCCCGCGATGAGTCCGATCCGTTCGCGGTTACGGCGCGGACCACGGCTCCCGTGGAAATCGATAAAAAGCCCGCCCACTCGCACCTCTCGGCCTACTTCAATCTCGATAATGGGAGCGGCAAGATTCGCGGCATTTACCTGCAGAACAACGAGGCCGCTCGCCCGATTTTCCGGCAGTGGCTGAAGCCCTTCAAGGATCTGGGGGCCGAAACCATTTCGCTCTCCAGCACGGGCGGAACTGACCACCTCTCGTTTGATGCCGTTGGCCTGCCCGGCTTTCAATTCATCCAGGACGAACTCGAATACAACACGCGGACGCATCACGGGAACATGGACTTCTATGACCGCGCCCCAGCCGACGACCTGAAACAGGCGTCAGTCATCATGGCGGCTTTCGTTTACCAAGCCGCCATGCGCGACGAGAAACTTCCCCGCAAGCCCCCGGCCGCTGCTCCTCGAGCCGCTCCCGCCCGCCCGGCCGCTTACGGCGCTGCCGCCAGCCGGTGATGCGCGTGCTCCAATGTGCAACAGACCGTGGCCTCTTTTAGAGGCCGCGACCAGGAGCGCAGATAGGTCCCAGCCGCCGTGTCCGCAGAATTCCGATACATGGAAATGCGTGGGAGGATGAAAACGTTTCAGCCATCCCGCACTCGACGGGCGACAATGACGCACTACCTTGTTACAGCCGCAGCAGCCGACCCCATGCCCTAGCCGCGCGGCCAACGCCAATAAGGAAATTCGTCATGAAAACCCTGTTCCGTCTCACGCTCGCCAGCCTCGCGCTGGCCGCCACCGCCGCGCTGCGGGCCGAAATTTCGGCTCAAGCCTGGCTCGAAACCTACTATCTCAACCCGCAACCGGCGGAGCTGCCGCGCGCGATCGAGAATCTCAGCCGCGATGGCTATTTCGCGCGCCCGGAGAATACCGCGGTCGCGATCGGCTTCATCGGCACGGTCTTCGCCCAGAATCCCGACCGAGTCGAAGGCTGGCTCAGCCAGCTCTCGCACCTGCCGGCCCGCGACCAACGCCTCCTCGCTGCCGCGCTTTGGCAGTCCGGACACGCGCTCGGCAACAACCACCTGCGCGCACTCGCGCAGAATTCACCCGTGCGAGCCGGGGTCGAACGCCTTGCCACTCTGCCCACTCAGGTCATCGCGGAGACAACCGTGCGGTCGCCCTCCTCGATGCGCCTGCAATGGGGCGCGTTTCTCGCCAGCGGTGAGGAGCGTCACATGGTGGCCATCCTCGACGGTTTCGGCCTGAATGATGCCAGTCTAAACTCCGCTGCCCGGATGGCGCTCGCCCAAAACGCCGCAGCTCACCCGCGCGTCATGGAGATCTGCCGCACGCAGCTCGACCGCCAGCCCGCAGAAGTGCAGAGTGTGCTCCGCGCCGCGCTAGGCCACGCCGAGCGCACACTACCGCGTTCCTAAACGCGCCGTGCATCCGCTTCATTTCAGCCGGTCCTCTCTGAGGGCCGGCTTTTTTGCGCCGCCTCCCATGCACGCCGCTCACACTGCGTGGCCCCTCGTCGCTTTGTTTTCATAGCGTGCCCGTCGGGGTGTCGCGGCACCGTCCATGCTCCACCTGAGGCATGGTTAGCTGCGGATCCCTTCGTCTGGTTGCGATAAGTGCGCTCTTCTTGCTTGGGACCGCACTCCGCGCGCAAGCCCCCGCCAACGGAGCGGGCGTGGCCGTGCTCCACAGTGCGCCGTGGCAGCCCGGCGACACGGTGCGGGACGGGGCGGGAGAATTTGCCGTCTTCCTGCAAGCCGCCCAGCTCAAGCGAAAGCATCGCGCCGCCGGCCTCATCGCCGTGTGTGATCGCCACGGCAATCTCCGCTCCGGCGGAGAACGCGCGCTGCGCCGTCTCGTGCTCAGTGGTCTCGCCGTCGTAAAACTCGCGTCGGACACCGCACCCGATCTCGCCGAACATCCCGCGTTTCTCGATGGTGGCCGGCTCGCGCCCCATGATGCCTCCGATATTCTCGCGCGCTGCCTGGACCGTTACGGCGCGCCGCCCGCGGCGTCTGATCCCGAGAAACCCACCCAAGCTGAGTTGGACGCACTGCGCGCGCACTTACGCCCCTTCCAAGCCGCTCTCAACGCCGGCGCCGGCAACGGCCCGAAGCTCGCCCAACGCTAATGCGGCCGCGGGCGGGCGAGATCCCTCAAACATCGTCACCAAGACGACCTTCGGACGATTGATCTCCGCCGCCGTCGGGGCCGACACCTGAGAAATTACGATGAGCAGGACGGTAATAATTCTCATGGCGCGTCCCAAGCACGTGCCGCACCCCGCGTAAATCGGTTCTTGCGGCAACGCTGGGTGCGCTTTGGCTGTGCGTTTCCATGAGCACCACCGCATCTGCAAAAGAGAACGCCGTTATCAAGACGACCTTCGGCGAAATGACCATTGCCTTCTGGCCCGATGTCGCGCCGAAGACGGTCGAAAATT
Source organism: Opitutaceae bacterium (assembly GCA_031425115.1). Lineage (GTDB taxonomy): Bacteria > Verrucomicrobiota > Verrucomicrobiia > Opitutales > Opitutaceae > ER46. The sequence continues at coordinate 6,945 of JANPIT010000695.1, forward strand.
TCAAGAAGCTCGCGCGCGATGGCTTCTATGACGGCACCGCCTTTCACCGGATCATCAAAGGTTTCATGATCCAGGGCGGCTGTCCCAACACCAAGGTCGGCGCCAAGGGTATGCCCGGCACCGGTGATCCGGGCTACAAGGTGAAGGCCGAGTTCAACGAGAAGCCGCACGTGCGCGGCGTCATCTCCATGGCGCGTTCGCAGAGCCCGGACAGCGCAGGCAGCCAGTTTTTCATTTGTCACGGCGACGCTCGCTTCCTCGACCGCCAATACACCGCGTTCGGCGAGCTGGTGAAGGGCGATGACGTCCTCGAAAAAATCGCCAACCTCCCGACCAAGTCGGGCGGTGGTGGCGAGAAGAGCACGCCGACCGACCGGGTCGCGGTGGAGAGCGTGACGATCATGGGGGCCTGATCGCCTTCAGACAGTTTTACTGACGGCCGCGGGCGCTGGCTCGCGGCCGTTTTTTATTTTCCGAACAAAGCGGCTTCCACTTCCTTTGCCGCGAACATGAAGGCCGCTTCGTGCCCGATGCCGGGCGTCTCCACTTTACGCCAGTTGAAGGCCCAGTTGCGTTCACGCGCTAGTTTCTCCGCCGCAGCGAAACACGCTCGACCCCGCTCGAGCCGATTAGGCCCCTGTTTCATCCCCGCGGCACTCGCGTCAAACGAGTGCTCGGGTGTGATATCACCCGTGCCCAGATAGAAAGTCAGCGGTGCCGCCAAATAGCGGCGCATCACTTCATCGCTGCTCAACTCTGGCGGCAGACCGCCAAAGCCGTAGCCGAAATCCTGATCGCGCGTGGGTAACAAATGCGAACCGGGGTTGGCCGCGACGATCCGCACCGGCTCACCCGGCATGAATGCGGCGAGCCGCACGAGAAACTGGCCGCCCGCGGAGTGTCCAATAAGATAATACGGAAGCGCGTCCGCCGCCTTCCGCTCCAGCGCGCGCACGTGGGCCACGATCCGGGGAATCGCCGCGTAGGTCCAGCGCTCGGGCGGCTGCGCCTGGCCCTGCTGGTCCATTAATCCGCCCCGTTGGTAACGCACGCTCGGGAAGCGCCGGGTGTCGAACAGCGGGGCCACCACGATCGCGCCAAACCGCTCGGCCATCGTGATGGCGAAGTTCCGATACTCCTCGGCGTTGCGGCCCACGCCGTGACACACCACGAGCAGCGGCCCCGCGCGGTAGGTCGGTGGCTTGTAGGTGAAGAGGGTGATCGGCTCGTCCCCGTTGGGACACTCCACGCGCCCCGGGCCCCCCGGCAGGGGATCGGCGCGTAGGGCGGACAAGGATACGAGAACCAGCGTGAGGCGGCACAGTCGGCGGACGAATTCCATTCGCCCAGTCTCGCGTGCCCACCGCGCCGCAGGCAAGACGGCCGATGCCCCGAATGGCCCCCACCCTACTTGGCGGCCGCCGCGGCGCGTTCACGCGTCTGCAGCAGAAGGACCGCGCCATTGAGGATGCGCGCGCCCACGGGATCCGAACGCAGCGGCACGCTTCGCGCGCGCGCGATCGCAAAGCGCGCGCTCTCCACCGGGCCATGCGTGGCCTCGAGCAACGCCACGCCCGCGAGGATCCGGAAATTCCCGGGAAACCGCACCACCGCCAAGTGCACCGCCGCCTCGGCGTCGGGCGAGCGCTCCGGCAGCAGCGTGAGCAAATTGGCCAGCGACTCCGCCGCGGGCGCGAAGCGCGGATTGAGCTGGAGGCTGCGCAGCAGCGATTGCGCGGCCTTGCCGAGGTCCGCCGCGCCAACGGTGAATTTCGTCGCCGCCACCAGCTCCCGCTGCCCGATCAGAAAATGTCCGAGATAGCTCCGACTGCCGCGGCGAAACGCCTCCCGGAAATTCCGCTCCATGTCCTCGGGCCGGTTCAGCACGTGGCTCAGCAGGCCCAGCGCCTCCGGCCCGCGAGGATCGGTCGGCAGCCCCGCCGTCGCGCGCGCGAGATAAGGCTCCGCTTCCACCGCCCGGCTCGCCCCGACGAGCAGGTTGCCCAGCGCAAGATCCACCTCGGGCGCCGCGAGCACGCGCGTCTTGAAATCCGCCTCGACCGCGCTCCGGTCGAACTTCACCTGCAGCATCCGGAACCGCCCGGTTTCAATATGCGTCGCCAGCGTGTGCTCCAGTTTCGCGGCCGACATCCCCAGTCCCGCCTCGAGCTCCCCGAGCGCATCCGCGCCGATCGGTGGACGCCGGATGAACTCCGCAAACTTCACCTCGCCGACACCCTCCGTCCCAAAAATCAGCGCATGCATCAACGCCCACGATTGGTAGTAGAACAACTCGGTGTGGTCGCCGTGTTTTCCGTTATAGGTCAGGCCGCCCGGCTCGACCGCCATGAGCTGCGCAAACGGCATCGGCCGCGCGATGCGCACGTGTCGAATGAACCCCGGCCGGTTCGCGCCGATCACAAATGAATTGCCGCTCAATCGGAAATTCCCGAACAGCCCCGCGAGTCCCTCCTCCATCCACAGGGGCAGCGTCCGCGCCGCGCCGGAGAGATGCCAGTGCACGGCTTCGTGAAAGATCAGCTCCCGCACGTCGTCGCGCGCGCCCTCGATGCTGATCGCCATGATATTGCGGCCCGGTGCGCGCGCGAAATACCCCGCCACCTTCGCCGGCTCGCCGTTTTCCAGCGGCTTGAACGGCCGCAGCCGACGGTCGCTGCGAAACAACACGAGCGTCACCGGTTCCACTGCCGCCGCCTCCACCGGCATCACGATCATCATCCCGCGGCGGAACAGCTCGAACTCGACCGCCCACCCGCGCGTCTTCGACTCCGACGCTTCCGACACGATGGCAAAATGCGGCGTGCTCAGCCCGATCCACTCCTCTGCTGCGCGCGTGGTCGCGATCAAGCAAAGCCCGACGACCAGCGCCCGCCAACGACCGCTCGTGCCCACCGCTGCGCGGATCACGCGTAGCCGAGCGCTTTCGCGATCGCCGGGTAAGTGATCTTGCCACCCTCCGTATTCACTCCACGTAGCAGCCCTTGATGCTCCGACAGCGCCCGCTCAATGCCTTTGCGCACGAGCATCGCGACGTAGGGCTCGGTGGCCTGCGTCAAGCCGAGCGTGGACGTGCGGCCGACGAGCGCGGGCATGTTTGGCACCGCGTAGTGAATCACGCCGTAGTCCTGATAGACTGGATTTTTGTGGGACGTGGGCCGGATGCTTTCGATGCACCCGCCCTGGTCGATCGCTATATCCACGATCACACTACCGGGGCGCATGCGCGCGATTGTCTTTTTGGTTACAACCGTCGGCGCTTTCGCCGCCGGGATCAGCACGGCACCAATAAGCAAATCAGCGTCGGCCACCTCGGTCTCGATGTTGGCCGGATTCGACATCAACGTCACGACGCGCCCGCGGTATTCCGTGTCGAGCGCCTCGAGTTTACGCGTATCGAGATCGAGCACCGTCACCCGCGCGCCCATGCCAGCGGCCATCTGCACGGCGTGGGCTCCGGAGTTGCCTGCGCCCACGACGACGACATGCCCGGGCATCGTGCCCGGTATTCCTCCGAGCAATACACCGGAGCCGCCGTGCTGCGACTGGAGGAAATACGCGCCGACCTGAATCGAGAGCCGCCCGGCGATTTGGGACATCGGCTTCAGCAGAGGAAAACTCCCGTCGGCGCCTTCCACGGTTTCGTAGGAGATCCCGAGAATACTCTTTTTAATCAGCACCTTCGCGAGCTCTGGTCCGGCGGCGAGGTGCAGGTAGGTGAAGATCGCCTGGCCATCTTGCAGCAGCCCATATTCGGCGGGGAGCGGCTCCTTCACTTTGAGAATGAGGTCCGCATCGCGCCACACTTTGTCGGCATCACCGACTAGCGTGGCGCCAGCAGCGCGATATTCGGCATCCGTGAATCCCGCGGTCACACCGGCCATTTTTTGAATCAACACCCGCGCCCCTAGCGAGACGCACCGACGACATAAACTCGGGGTCATCGAAACCCGCGTTTCACCGATCTTGATTTCTTTCGGCACTCCAATGGTCATGCCCGCCAATCATGCCGCTCCTGCGCAGATGGCAATGCAGGAGCGGCCAAGCCGCGCTTGCATCGGCGGCGCGCCGTCTTCTCTTCACAGTGCCCTGACCCGCCGCGCTCGCGTTCGCGAAATCTCACGGCGCGCCCGACCTCCCCCTGCATGTCCAAATTGCTCCACTTGATTGTCGCCTGCAGCGAGAACCGCGTGATCGGCCGCGGCGGCCGTCTCCCGTGGAGCATTCCGGAGGACCTCGCGTTTTTCCACGCCGAGACCGCCGGACAAATCTGCGTGTTGGGCCGTGTTTGCTACGAGACGTGGCCGCGGGCGGCAAAAGACGGCCGCCGGCCCATTGTGCTCACCCGGGCCGCCGCTCTCGCCGGTCCCGGCGTGCGCGTCGCCAGCTCTCTCACTGAGGCGCTCGCGATTGCAGATTCTCTGCCCGGCGAAATTTACGTCTGCGGCGGCGAACGCATCTATGCGGAGACTCTCGCCCTCGATCGACCGATGCGCCTGCACCTCACCTTGATTCACGGCGAGATCGAGGGGGACACCTTCTTTCCGGAATGGCGGCACCTCGCGTGGCGCGAGACCGCGCGTCGGGAAAGTGCGGACTCAGCCTATCGCTACACGTTTCTCACCCTGGAAAAATAGGTCGAACTAACGTCGCACGCGTGCGGCGTGGGCCTGTGCGACCGCAATATACTTTTCTGCCCAACGGCGCAGCCCCGCTTGCTCCTCCGGCGTCAGCGGGCGCACCACCTTGGCCGGTGCGCCGAGGATCATCGACCCAGGCGGCGCCACAAAGCGCTGCGTCACGAGTGCGTTTGCGCCCACGATGCAGCGATCGCCAATTTGCGCGCCGTCCAGAATCGTGGCGCCCATGCCGATGAGGCACTCGTTGCCGATGTCGCACGCGTGAATGATCGCCGCGTGTCCAATCGTCGTGTGTGTCCCGATACGCACGCCGAAATCATCGGCGAGGTGAACGATGGTGCCATCCTGCACGTTGGAGCCATCGCCCAAGACGATCGAATTGATGTCACCGCGAAGCACGCAGCCATACCACACACTGCTGCCCGCGCCGAGAGTGACATCGCCCACCACGGTGGCGTTTGGGGCGACAAATCCCGCGCGCGCGACGTCGGGCGTGCGGCCCAAATAGCGGGTGAGGCGTTCGTGCACAGTCATGGCCACTTGGTTCTCGCCCGACCAACCGGCCTTCGCAAGCTCGGCATCCTTCCCGCTTACCCCGCCTCATGGACCTCACTCATATCCTGCGCGGCCTCCTCGGCATCGCTGCGTTCGTTGGCCTTGCGATCCTCTGCAGCGAAAACCGCCGCGCCATCCCGTGGCGTCTCGTCGGCACTGGCATCCTCTTCCAAATAATCTGCGGCGCACTCGTCTTGAAGATTGAAGCTGTCCGCCAAGCGGTCGATTGGGTCGGCCAGCGCTTCGTCGACCTGCTCGATTTCAATCGCGCCGGGTCACAGTTCCTTTTCGGCAACCTGATCACGGATACGAAGTCGTTCGGTTTCATTTTCGCCTTCAACGTGCTGCCGACGATCATCTTCTTCTCGGCGCTCACCTCGCTCCTCTTCTACCTCGGTTGGCTCCAGAAGGTCGTGTATGCGTTCGCCTGGTTGATGTCGAAAACCATGAAGCTGTCGGGCGCCGAGAGCCTCAGCGCCTCGGCCAATATTTTCCTCGGACAGACGGAGGCCCCGTTGTTGATCAAACCCTACCTCGCGACGATGACGCGCTCCGAGCTCCTGGCCGTCATGGTCGGCGGCATGGCCAACATCGCGGGTGCCGTGCTGGTCGCTTACATCGGGATGCTCGGGGGCGAGGATCCGGTGCAACGCCTCGTCTTCGCGAAGCACTTGATCACCGCGTCGATCATGTCCGCGCCCGCCTCGCTCTACATCGCGAAAATCCTGATTCCCCAGACGGAAACGGTCGATGAAACCATCACGGTGCCGAAGGAAAAAATCGGCGCCAACGCCCTCGAGGCGATCGCCAACGGCACGACGGATGGCCTCAAGCTCGCAGTGAACGTCGGCGCCATGCTGCTGGTGTTCACCGCGCTCGTGGCCATGTTCAACGCCATCCTCGGCTCCCAGGCCATCGGCGGCTGGACGGGCATCAACGACTGGATCGCAGCGCAAACCTCCGGGCGCTACACGACGCTGTCCCTGCAATATGTGCTCGGGGTGGCCTTCGCGCCGCTCGCCTGGCTCATGGGCATCGACTCCGGCTCGCTCACTCTCGCGGGCCAAGTCATCGGCGAGAAGACGATTCTCAACGAATTCTACGCCTACGGCTCGCTCGGCAAACTCATCCAAGCGGGTCAACTCCCCGATCCCCGTGCCCAAGTCATCCTGACCTACGCGCTGTGTGGTTTCGCGAACATCGCGTCCATCGGCATCCTGATCGGTGGGATCGGCGTGTTAGCGCCCAACAAGCGCGCCGTCCTCGCTCAACTCGGAGTCAAGGCATTGATCGGCGGCTCGCTCTGCTGCTTCCTCGGCGCCTCGATCGCCGCGATGCTGACATAAAAAAGGCGCGCTCTGCAGCGCGCCTGAACTTTCTGTCGGGCCGGGTCCGCTTCAGTTTCCCGAATGCGGCAAATCGATCAGCCCTTTTGCCGCCACTCGCCGTTCGGCTCCTGCACCCAGTGACCGCGCTTCGCGATCGAAGAGATCTGCTGCGCACGCTGACGGCCAACCCCATCGGCCGTGGCACCGGTTTGCGCGGCGAGGGCGGCGTAAACGACCCGACGATCCGCATTCTCATCGGAAATGATCTGCTGGTCGCCCCCGGCGGGCGCGCCCCGGTTCTCGAGGTAACCGCGGTTGTTCTCCCCGACGACCCCTTGATCCTTGAGGCTGTTTACCGAACCGAGCCGCTGCTCCATCCGACCCTTGACCGTATTCAGGTCTTGGGCACGCACCGCCACCGTGCCGAAGGCGAGCGAGAGCGCGACAAAAAGCAGGCGAAAAATAGCGAGGGATTTCATGGCTTTAAGATGAGATGAGTTAAGGTTCTATTCAGGGCTTGGCGGTCGATTTCTTGTCGAGATCGCCGAAGAAGTCGTTGAGCGCTTTGTCGACCTTCACGTTCAAATTGACGTCCATCGTGATGTGGATCGGCTTCACCTCGTGCTGCGTCTTTACACTAATGCAGCCGCCGCATACGAGGGAGAGCATAACTAGCAGAAAGGCGGGTTTCATCGTTTTGGGCAAGTTGCAGTCTTCGACGTGCGCTTTCAACGAATGATTCATTTATCTTCCCATGAGGCGCAACGTGGAGTTCGCGCCCGCGTTGAAGACTTCGTTGAGTGGGCCGCGAATATTCATCGTCAAGTCGATCGGGCCCTTGAAAGTGGAATCGGCCGGCCGGCCCGCCAGATGCACCCACGCAGTCCGACCCTGCTCATCCCCTTTCGGCTCGAACCTTAGTTCCAATGCTTCTGCCAGGAGCGGGATTCCTGCGGTCTCCATTTGCAGAATACCGGGATACAACTTGTTAACCGCGGGCGGTAGCGCGGCGGATAGAATACCCGGACGCGGCACAAATTGCAGCGTGGCTGGCACACCTGGGCGCAATCCCAGGAAGCCGGACCCGACCGCGATCCCGTTGGCATCTCGAGTCAGGTCGATGTATCCGTCCAGCCGGCCGGTCGCACGTGTCAGAATTTCCGGAAGCAGGAAAATCAACTTGCCCACATCGATGCCGGTCATCTGCGCACTCGCGGAAAACTCGCCACGCTTGATCGAAAATTCCACCGATCGCGCCGCGAGCTCGCCGCCGAAAACCGCGATCGTCGCCAACGCAATCGTCGCCTTGTCACCCGCAAGTGCGAATTCAATCCGCCCCGCGCCGAGCTCAATTGTATCGTAGCGTCCCTGCGTCCACGTAAAGACCTGGCCGGGCGCCGTTCGGCGCGCGGCCAAGTCCTCGATCACCACGGAAAACGCCACGCCTTCAAACAGCGTTTTGCGTTGAGCGTTCTCGATCCTTCCGCCCTGCAGATCGACTTTCGCCGAGCCGCCCAACTGTCCGTCTCGCCAGGTCCCTTCGCCCTTCAGACTCAGATTGCCGGCCAGGAGGAGATGAGAAAGGTCCGGCGCGGCGTGGGGCGCCAGCCACCCGAACCATACGCCCAGATCGATCTGGGCTTCAGCCAGTCGCCAATTGCCCTCGCCCAACGGATCAACCCGGGCATCGCCCTTTAATCGCAGGCCGTAGCCTTCGATCAAAAATTCCACCTGCCGCTCACGCGGCCGCTCTGTGCGCAAGGTCACTGTCCATTTCAACTTCGGCGCGCCGCCGAGCATCACGGCGTCGAAGTCGCCCGACAACTCGCCATCTACGGGGGGCAGTTTCCATTCACTCGGGAGGGGCAAGACCGCCGCCGGCACGCGTGCGATCAGCAGCAGTGCCAGCAAGCACGAACGAAACGGGGACATGTTAAATAGAGTCGGCAAGCGCGAGCCCCGGCGCCTCGAGGCGGCACCCGGCCGTTAACGGGGTCTCCGTCCGGCCGACCACTCACGCGACCGGCACCGGTTTCAGATTCCAGATATCCTTGGCGTATTCGCGGATGGTCCGGTCGCTCGAGAACTTGCCCATGCGCGCCGTATTCAGAATTGCCATGCGCGCCCATTTTGCCTGATCGCGGTAAGCCGCATCGACGCGCAGTTGGCTATCCGAGTAACTGCGGAAATCGGCCAGCACCAGGTAGGGATCGCCGCCGTGCATGAGGCTACCATGAAGCGCACCAAAGGCGCCGTGCTCGCCGGGCGTGTAGTAATCGCTGCCGAGCCAATCCACGACGGCGCGGAGTTCCTCGTCGTGATGATAGACATCCCAAGGGCTGTAGCCCCTCGTCTGCAGCGCCACCACTTCTTCCACCGTCATGCCGAAGATGAAGATATTGTCGTCGCCGACCTCTTCCTTGATTTCAACGTTAGCACCATCGAGCGTGCCGATGGTCAGAGCGCCGTTGAGCGAGAGTTTCATGTTGCCCGTGCCCGAGGCTTCCTTGCCTGCGGTCGAGATTTGCTCCGATAGATCAGCGGCGGGGATGATTTTCTCCGCGAGCGAAACCCGGTAGTTCGGCAGGAACGCGATCTTGAGTTTTCCGCCCAAGCGCGTGTCGGCATTGATGCGCGCGCCGACCACGTTGATTGCCCGAATGATGTTCTTGGCGAGATCGTAGCCGGGCGCGGCTTTCGCGGCAAAAACGAACACGCGCGGCACCATATCCAGAGACGGATTCTGCAAGAGCCGGCGATAAAGCGCCATGATGTGCAGCAAATTCAAATGCTGCCGCTTGTATTCGTGCAGCCGCTTGATCTGCACGTCGAAGAGCGCGTCGGGTGAAACGCTCACGCCGCATTCCGCCATAATCACGCCGGCCAGATCGACCTTGTTGGCCCGCTTGATCGCCATGAACTCTTTCTGGAATGACGCGTCATCGGCAAACTTCTCCAATCCGCGCAGCTGATCGAGGTCACGCGCCCAGCCCGTGCCGATTTTATTGGTGATGAAACCCGCGAGACGCGGGTTCGATTTCAACAGCCAACGGCGGGGCGTAATGCCATTGGTCTTGTTCTGAAATTTGCCGGGATACAGGGCGTCGAACTCCGGGAAGAGATCTTTTTTCAACAACGCGGTATGGAGTGCAGCCACGCCATTCACCGCATGCGATCCGGTCACGGCAAGATTCGCCATCCGCACGGCCTTCCCGTGATTCTCCTCGATGAGCGAACAGATGCGCTTCTTCTCGTTGTCGCCCGGCCAGTGCTTCTCCACTAGCTCCATCACCCGCGAATTGATGTCGTAGATGATCTGAAGATGCCTCGGCAGCACGCGCTCGAACAGCGGCACGCCCCACTTCTCCAGCGCCTCGGGCAGCAGCGTATGATTGGTATAGGCAAACGTCTTCGTCACGATGCCCCACGCCATTTCCCAACCGATGCGGTGCTCGTCGAGAAGGATGCGCATCAGTTCGACGATTGAAATCGCGGGATGCGTGTCGTTGAGCTGCACGGCGACCTTGTCAGAAAAATTCGCCCATGAGTTTCCATGAGTGCGGAAATGCCGGCGCAGGATGTCGCGCAGCGAGCAAGCCACGAAAAAATATTGCTGCACCAAGCGCAGCTCCTTGCCGGCTTCGCTCTTGTCGTTCGGATAAAGCACCTTTGAGACCGTCTCACCGATCGCCTTCTCGCGCACGGCTTCGACGTAACCGCCGCTGTTGAACGCGGCCAAATCGAAATCATCCGTGGCTTTCGAAGCCCAGAGGCGGAGCAAATTCACGGTGCGCGTGCCAAAGCCCGCAATCGGAATATCGTGCGGCACGCCGAGGATCGTCTTGGTATCCACCCAGCGCGGACGGTAGTTGCCGCGATCGTCGAACACGTTCTCCACGCGACCATAAAGCCGCACTTCCTGCGAGTATTCCGGCCGCACCACTTCCCACGGATCGCCAAACATCATCCAGTTGTCGGGATGCTCAACCTGGTGACCGTTGACGAACGCCTGCTTGAACAAACCGAACTCGTAATAGATCCCGTAACCCAGCGCCGGATAATCCAGCGTCGCCAGCGAATCGAGAAAACACGCCGCGAGCCGGCCGAGACCGCCGTTGCCCAAACCCATGTCGACTTCAGATTCGCGAATGCTGTCGAAATCCTGTCCGAGCGCCGAGAGCGCCGTGCGCGCCGTTTCATAAAGGCCCGTCGCCGTCAGATTGTTCCCGAACAGTCGGCCCATCAGATACTCCAACGAGAAGTAGTAAATCCGTCGGACGTTCTGCGCGTTGTGTTCGGCCTGCGTTGCGATCATCCGCTCGTGAATCGTGTCGCGCAGCGCGAGCACCGTCGCCACCCACCAATCGCGCGGGGTCGCCGAGCCGGCATGGCGCGCGAGGGTCGACACGAGGTGACGCTGAATGAGCGAGCGCATCACCTCATCCGGACTATCGCCTGACGCGTCGCGACGGTGAATCTCGGCGAGACCCTCGACGACCAAGGGAGTTTTGCCGGCAGGCCCGCCGCCCGCCGGGATGATGGGTGCTGGAGCGGCTCCGGCAGCTTGAGTTTTGGCAGGGCGAGAGGTGCGTTTCTTGTCGGCGGAAGGCATGGGAAAAGCGGAAAAAGTGTAGAACGATTCGTGCCAGGGCGAGTGCAGGTTTCTATTTTTGAAAACGGCGAGCGAGCTCCCCGTGATTGAGTTCGATGTAGGTGGGCCGACCACCGGGGTTGGTCAGCGGGGTGCGAGTCGCGAACAACTGCATCACCAATGCGCGCAATTCGGTTTCACCCGTCGCCTCCGGGAGCCGAATCGCCTTCGACGCCGCGAGCCGGGCAAGTTCATCCCGTGCGAGGTCGGTATTGTGATCGGGCAAAATGCCCTCCCGAAACGCCCCAAGCAGATCGCGCAGAAACGGCTCGGCGTCCGCGGGCTCCATCCAAGCAGGTATCGCCTCGACGCGGAAGAAATTGCGACCGAACTCCCCGATCTCAAAGCCGTGGGCCTGCAGGAAACTCAATCGATCCAGCAGCAACGCCGAGGCAATCGCATCGAGCTCGATGGGGACCGGGAGCAACAGCCGCTGGCTTGGCACTTCGCCGTTCCGAAACTGTTCCCGCAGGCGCTCGAACCACACCCGCTCGTGCGCGGCCCGACGATCCAATAGCACCACGCCGGCGGACGTTTCAAACAAAGCGTAGTTCCCATGTGCCAGCCCGACGAAACGCCAAGCCGGCGCCGTTACCGGCGGGCGAACAACGGAAACGGGACTCGCCACATGAACGAGCGCCGATGGCGCGTGCATCGCGGGCAAATCGGCCCGACGAATCGTTTCCGATCCCCGCGGAACCAGGCTCACGCCGCCCTTCGGGATCGGCGGGGCGGGAGTTTCCGGTGTCCGGTATCCGGTTTTCGGTTGCAGCGGCTCCACCGCGCGCACTCCCCGCTCCTCGGCGGCCCCCCCGCCCAGCTCCCGCAGTCGCTGCAGCACCGCGCGTATCACAAAACCCCGCACCTGCGGCTCACTGCGGAAACGCACCTCGCGCTTGGCCGGGTGCACATTGACGTCCACCGCCGCCGGATCGCATTCGAAGAAGACAAACGCGAGCGGGTAGCGCCCTTTCGGTAGCGACTCGTGGTAGCTCTCGATCAGCGCGTAGTTGAGCGTGCGGCTGTCCACCGGACGTGAGTTTACAAACACGATCATCTCGTGCCGCGTCGCCCGCCCCACGCCCGGGCGGCCGATCAACCCGCTGAGCCGCAAACCCGGTTCGTCGACCGCGAGAGGCACGAGCGCCTCCGCGATCTGCCGGCCGAAGATCTCTGCGATGCGCTCCTCGAGCGTGCGGCACTCGGGCGACCGAAACACCACCCGGCCATCTTCGATCAACGTGAACGCCGTCCGCGGGCACGCCAGCGCGTAGAGCCGCACGCAGTGCACGATGTGCGCCGCCTCGGTCTGGTCCGTCTTCAGAAATTTCCGGCGTGCCGGCACCGAATTGAAAAGATGCGTGACCTCGATCCGCGTTCCCACCGGACGCCCGCAGTCGCGCACGTGCACGAATTTTCCGCCGTTCACCAAAATCTCTGTGCCGCTCTCGCTATCGCGCTCGCGCGTCTGCAGCTCGAAGCGTGATACACTCGCGATCGAGGGCAACGCTTCGCCGCGAAAGCCGTAGCTCGCCAGTCGGTCAAGATCGGCCGCCTCCGCGATCTTGCTCGTGGCGTGACGCTCGAGCGCGAGCAGCGCATCATCCCGTGACATGCCATGCCCGTTGTCCTCGATGCGCATCAGCGACCGACCGCCGTGTCGAAATTCCACCTCGATGCGCGTGGCCCCGGCATCGAGGGCATTCTCCACCAGTTCCTTCACCACGGCTGCCGGCCGCTCGATCACCTCGCCGGCGGCGATTTGATTAGCGACCCGGTCGGGAAGGATGCGAACTTTGGCCATCGTGGAGCCTCAGTTCGTCGGGTTTTCCGCGCGGCGCGTCAACACCCGCGGCGGCCGCCGGGCGCTACGGTTTCGGATCTTTGCGCGCTGGCCGCGGCTCCACGAGGTTCACCAGATACGTCATCGCCCGAAACGGTCGCAGGATAGCGTTTCCGATCAGGATCGGCTCGACCGTCTGCCCCTTGTCCTCCGGCAGCCGCGCGAGCAACGAGGACAGCACTAC
>JANPIT010000696.1:0-16376 GCA_031425115.1 Opitutaceae bacterium
GACCGACGCGAGTGAGGGTTTTAGGGCGCTGCACGCGCCACCAGCACCGGCCGCCGGCTGCGCTCAACCACGGCATGCGCCACCGATCCAAACAAGGTCTTCGCCCAACCGCTCCGTCCATGCGATGCGATGCAGATCAGATCCGCTCCGAAACGCTCGGCTTCGAGGGCGATCGCATCCGCGGGCTTCTCGTGAATGAGAATGTGCGGCTCGACCCGAATCCCGGGGGCCTCCGCTTCAACGGGCACCAAGCCGAGGAGGGCTTGGCGGAGTTCAACCCACGTCCGTTTGGTGGCGCGTTTCGCCCTTGCTTGCGACACCACGTGCGTGATCGCGAGCGTGCCGCCCGGGGGCACTGCCGCGCACGCCAGTGGGATCGCGGCGTTGGCAGGCGCGGAGAGGTCCGTCGTCACGAGCACGCGACGAAATTGCGGCACGTGCGCCGTGCGCGGATTGATTTCAGCGGTCGTGGGCACGCAGGCCACGCTCATCGGCGCGTGATGCACGAGTCCGCGCGAGACCGACCCGTGCCACAACCAGCCGAGCCCATGCCGTTGGTGGGTGCCAGTGACAATCAATTCGGCCCGCGTGCCTTCGGCCGTCTCGATCAGCGTCGCCTCGGGTGCGCCCCAGGTAGCCTTCACCACGATTTCCGCCCCCTCGTCGCCGAGGACATCGCGCACGCGCTTGCGGAGGTTTCGCTCCAGCGACGCTTGAATACGGGCCGGGTTCCTGGCGTTCAGGGCGACAGGCTTCGCGCCGGTCAAATCCCGGTCTTCCAGCTTCCAGTTGACATGGCAGGCCGTGAGTTCGCAGGGCCCGATCCTGCCCAACAGGCCGATCCATCGCAGCACGCTCTCCGTGCAGATCCCAAAATCCAGCGCAGCCAAGATTTTCAGCGATGACTTCCCCGCCGCCCACGACAGGAACGGCGCGGCGTGCCGCACCACAATCGTCGGACATGTGACGTGCTGCGCGAGCTGATCGGAAACGCTGCCGAGCGCCCAGCGATCGAGCGCCGACATTCGACGCGATGTTATCACCACAAGTTCGGGCTGGGTTTCGCGGGCGAACTTCAGCAACGCATCCGCCGTCCAGCCTTCCTCCAGCGCCACGGTTTCGATGTGAGCTCCACTCGATTTCAGGCGCCGTTTTTCCTCCTGCAACTGCGCGTCGCCGACCCGGGAAGCCACGCGGCGCTCACTCGCGCGCACCAGGAGCGCGGGCCCCAGATTGGCGGCGTAGACGAGATTCAAGGTGGCACCGCTGCGCGCGGCCAGCGCGGCTGCCACCGTCGCCGCTTTTTTCGCGTTATCGGAGAAATCGGTCGGACAAAGAATCGTGGATCGCGTCGTGGCAGATTTCATGGCGGGAGATTCCTCGCTCACGATACCGCAGGCGCCTCGATCCCGCTCCGCATTCTTCGGTAAACGCTGCGCATCCCTTGCGAGGCGCGCGGGCGCAGGGGGCATACTACCGCACCTCAATGAGCTCACGCTCGTGTCATCGCCGCCGTGTCCTCGCTTCGCGCGCGAGGGGACCCGGTGGCGCCTACCGGCACGATCACGACAGGACACGTGGTGCCTTTGAGCACGCCATTGGCGGTGCTGCCCACGAGCAAGTCGTAGATTGCACTGTGTCCGTGCGAGCCGATCACGATGTAACTCGTCGTCAATCGTTCAGCCTGTTCCATGATGCAGTCGACCGTGTCGCCGCTGACGTGCACTGCGTGCGCCGTGACACCATCGTCGCGCAGCTTGCGCTGGAGCCGCGCGAGTTTCGTGGCGGCCTTCTTCTCCGCCGCAGCCATGGTGCCCGCGTCGCTCACGGCGGAGCGCGCGAGTTGGCCCCCGACGAAGTGAAGGGGGGTGACAACGTTCAAGAGGACGAGGCGGGCATCCACGGCCCGGGCCAGCGAAATGGCGCTCGCAATCACGCAGTCGCTAATCGGGGAAAAATCGATGGGCGCGAGAACGGTTTTCATGGGATACGATGAGCTTTTTGCTGCCATCACTCTACGTCTTTGGACAGCGATCGCGCTCCGCACTATTTGCGATACCACGAGCATCGCTTGCTGAGCGAGCGGCTTGCCGCACTGCCGTTGAAACAAGGCACAAAACCGCTGAGAACGCACTGAAGAGCAGGAAACCGCCAGGGTGTGTTTTCAAAATGGAGCTTAGGTAGGCCAGCGCGCTTGCGCGCGCCCCATCCGCGCTCGCAAGCGAGCTGACCTAGGCGAATCAGATTGGGTGCAATTGGCATTTTGAAAACACGCCCTAGTGTGATTTCGCCAATGGCGAAATCTTGTTTCAGCGCTCTGGCTCATCGCCTTCGCAACCAATCGAGGGGCCCGCTAATCGCGGGCATCGACAAGGTCTGCCATTGGCAGACCCTCATGCTTTGCGGAGGCGGCTAGCCGCAGCTCACTCCAAGATTTCACCCATTGGTGAAATCCATCAGTGGTTCAAAGCTGCATCGTTCGGCTTTATTCAATGGTGTGGGGGCTTGCCGCCAACACAGCCGGTGCAACGCAAGCCATGCGCAGCCTGTGCCAAGCGATGCGAAGCCGCCGCGCCACTCCCGGGATATGCTGGTGCCATGACAACGAGCACCTTCTCAGCCCTCGGCCCGGTCACGCCGACGGAGTGTGCCTTGGGCGCGTCCACGGCTCCCGGTGTCGTTTACGACGGGTCTTGGCGCTATGCGCGGGCACGGATGTCACGGCCCATGATCGTCGTCGCCGCGTTGCTCTCGGCCGGGCTGCATTCCGCGCTCTTCTTCGGCTTCAGTCGCGCGCCGGCCAAGGCCCCGCCGAAACCGGAGCACGTGATCGCCCTCTCGCTCGCCATCCCGAGCCTCAAAGATCTCGAGGAGCCTGAGCCGCTGGCGACCGACGACGCCGTGTCCACGACGGACCTCGCAACGCTGGTGCCGATGCAGGCCGATTTGCCGCAGATCCCGCAGCCGAACGATTTCGTGCAAGCGATCAATTTTGCTTCGCTGCTCGAGAAGCCGGATCTCAGCAACGTATCGATTTCGATTATCCCGGACACTTTCCGCAGCGGGAAGAAAATTGCCGAGAGCATTGGCAAGATCTTCAACCTCGCCGATCTCGACCGCGTCCCGGAATCCATCATCCAGCCGTCCCCGTTCTACCCCATGATGCTCAAACGCGATGGTATTACCGGGACGGTCAGAGTGGAATTCGTCGTGGATACGAGTGGACGGGTGTTGGACGCGCAGGTGGTCGAGACCTCCCATTCCGGTTTCAACGACGCGGCCATCGCCGCGGTGTCGAAATGGAAATTTCGCCCCGGCACGAAAGACGGACGCAAGGTCAACACGCGGATGGGCGTGCCAATCGTCTTCTCCCTGACCGACGCAGTCGAGTGACGCACTCCCGTTCCATGCTCACGCCAAGCCCTTCACCTTCCGGTCGCGTCGCCGTGCTCGGCGCCGGCATCACCGGCCTGACCGCCGCCTGGCACCTCCGCCGCGCCGGGCTGACTCCGCTCGTGTTCGAGAAAGCGGCGCGGATCGGGGGCGCGATTGGCGCGATGCGGAGTGATGGCTGGCTGCATGAGCTGGGGCCGAACTCACTGCTCGAAGGCTCACCGGAGGTCGCAGCGTTCATCGACGAGATCGGTCTTGGGTCGCGGCGGCTCTACGCGTCGCCCGCCGCGAAGCAGCGCTACATCGTGCGGGGCGGGCAGCTGGTCGCGATGCCGACCTCGCCGATCGGATTCTCGGCCACCCGGCTTTTCTCCGTGCGGGCGAAGCTCACGCTCCTCGGCGAGCCTTTCCGGCCCCGCGGGGCGGCTGACCGGGAAGAGAGCGTAGCGGACTTCGTGATACGCCGGCTCGGCCGCGAGTTTCTGGACTATGCGGTGAATCCGTTTGTTGGCGGAGTCTACGCCGGCGATCCGGCGCGGCTGTCCGTTCGCCACGCCTTTCCGAAACTCCACGCCTTGGAACAAGAGCACGGTTCGCTGATTCGCGGTGCGGTGAAGCGCCGCAACACGAGCGGCGGACCGGCGGGAAGAATCTTTTCGTTTCCGAACGGGCTCGGCGAAGTGCCCGCCGCGCTCGCCGCCACGCTCGGCGACGCCCTGCGGCTCGGCACCGAAGTCAAAACCGTTCGCCGCACGGAGCACGCTTGGGAAATCGAGTGCCTGCGTGGTAACCAGTCATGGTGGGAGGTGTGCGACACCGTGGTGTGCGCCCTGCCGGCGGATGCGCTCGCGAATATCAAATTCGAGAACGTCGCCGAAGCGTCACGACTCGCCGTGCTGCGCGAAATCGAACATCCCCCCGTGGTGTCCGTGTTCACGGGATTCCGGCGTGAAGACGTGCGGCACCCGCTGGACGGCTTCGGCGCGCTGATGCCGCAGGTCGAGCGCGGGCGGATTCTCGGCACGTTGTTCTCCAGCACGCTCTTTCCCGGCCGGGCGCCCGAGGGGCACGTCGCGCTCACGACGTTCGTCGGTGGCATGCGCCAGCCCGAATTGGCTGAGCTCGGCGAGCGCGAGTTGCTGCGTGTCGTCCACGAAGAGTTGAGCCGCCTCGTCGGAGTAACGGCGCCACCCGTATTCGCACATGTGAAACGCTGGCCGCGGGCCATCCCGCAATACACGCTCGGGTATCAACGGTTCAAGGACGCGATCACCGCGGTCGAGTCGGCTGCGCCGGGACTATTTATCGGCGGCAATTGCCGCGATGGCATTTCCCTCGCCAACTGCATCGCATCAGGAACCCGGCTGGCCGACGCGGTATTCCGCCACCGGGCATCGACCGCACCTGCAACCGCAGGCGCCTTCGTGTGACCCGGCTGGCTCTGCGGCGACGTGTCAGCGTGAACCCCGAGCGCACCCCGGTCACACCACGCGCTTCACGCCTTCCAACTCTGCAGCACGCGGAGGTAGTTCGCGCGTTCGAACGCGGCGCTGTTGCCGCAGTGCTGGTGATTCAACAGGCCGCGGAACTGTCCAAGGTCGGTGTAACCGTGCTCACGCATCCATCCTTCCAGTCCGACCCGCAGTGTCGTGACGACGTGGGGTCCGTGTTTCAACAAGAGCGAAACAAGCTGGACCGTGTGCGCTCCGGTGAGGATGGACTTCACGACGCCCGCCGAGGTGTGAATTCCGCCCGTGGCGCTCAAGGAGCCGCGCAAGAGTGGTGAAAGGATGGCCATCCAGCGCAGACGGAGCAGCAGTTCACTGGAATCGGACAAGCGCAGCACGGGCTGCACTTCCAAATCGTTCGTGTCCACATCCGGCTGGTAGAAGCGGTTGAAGATCACGATGCCCGCTGCGCCGGCCAGTTCGAGCGCCACGGCGAGTTGCGCGACCGAGGCGTGGAACGGCGATAATTTCGCCGCGACCGGAATCTTCACCGCCCCGCTTACGCTGCCGACCATGGCGAGCATTTCCATCTCCACTTGATCGGCCGCGACGCTCGGATCGGTGACGACCTGGTAAAAGTTCAGCTCGATGGCGTCGGCGCCCGCGCGTTCGAGTTGCGCTGCAAAATCCGTCCAACTCCCCGGATGGTGACCATTCAACGAGGCTATGATGGGGATGGATAGCGTCTTTTTCAGACGTGCGATGTGCCGCAAATACTCTGCGGGCGAAAACTGATAGTCGGCGTAGTCCGCGAATTCAGCCGCTTCGCTCCGCTGGGAGCCAGGCAGTCCACGCGATGCGTCGATCTGCTCTTCGAAGAGCGAGCGCATCACGATCGCGGCCACCCCGGCGGCTTCCAGTCTCAGCGCGACGTCGATGTCGTCGCAACAGGGTGATGCGCCGACCACGAACGGACTGCGGAGCGCGAGGCCCAGATAATTCGTGGCGAGATTCATGGGGACCCGGGGTTCTGCACTATGCTGAATTCAACCAAGTGCTGCTGCGCATCGCTTGCCATTTACCGCGCAGCCGTTGCGCGCCCGCCCCGTGGGGATGCACGTGAAGACGCCCGCCGGCAATTGAGCTGGAACCGGCCTGCATTGTCCCAGACTTTGAGCCGCGTCGAAAAACCATGCTGCGTCTGCCACTGCCAAAAACCCGCGCCCGGATCGTTCTGCTGATCGCGGTTGCTGCGACTCTCGGGCTTTTTGCCGGGGTGGGGAGCTACACGTTTTATTACGCGGAAGGGCTTTCGTATTTTTCCAACGATCCGAAGGCGTGTGTGAACTGCCACATCATGCGGGAGCAATATGACGGTTGGCTCAAGTCGCCGCATCACGCCGTTGCCACCTGCAACGACTGCCATACCCCGCAGGATTTTCTGGGGAAATATATTTCGAAGGCCGAGAACGGCTACTGGCACTCGAAGGGTTTTACGCTCCAGGATTTTCACGAGCCGATCTTGATCCGGCAGAAGAACGTGAAGGTGCTGCAGCAAAACTGCGTGGCCTGCCATCAACCGATCGTCTCCGCCATTAACACGCACGCCGGCAACCAGCGCGAGATGCTGAACTGCATGAGCTGCCACCGCGATGTGGGGCACGGCCCCGTAAAATAATTCCTTTCCCTATGAGCCCACCTCCTTCCCTGCGTATTTCCGACCTTCGCGCCTTCGCTCTATGGGTCTACGTCGTCGTCCTCGCCGGTGTCGCCCTGGCCAGTTTTCTCGTGCTGCTGCTCTATCAGAATATCGTCAGCCGAAAGGCGGAAGCGACCCAGCACGTTTTCCGGGTGGTCGACGTCAATGAGAACACCACCGATCCCACGCTGTGGGGGAAAAATTATCCGCGCCAATACGACAGCTATCGTCGCACCGTCGACATCGTCGAAACCAAGTTCGGCGGCAGCGAAGCGTTTCAGCACCTCGATCGCGATCCCGCGTGGCGCAGCATATTCAACGGTTACGCCTTCGCGGTCGATTACCGCGAGGAACGCGGGCACGCCTATATGCTGGCCGATCAACGCGAGACCGAACGCGTGCACAAATTCAAGCAGCCGGGCGCCTGCATGCAGTGTCACGCCTCCGTCATTCCCGCCTACATCGCCGCGGGGCTCAAAGCGGGCGTGCCCGCGGGCAAGGAGCACCGCGAAGCGCAAATTCAGAAAGGCTTCGAGATCGTCTGCAAAATGCCATTCTCCGAAGCCACCAAGTTGGCGGAGCATCCCGTCTCGTGCATCGATTGCCACGATGCGGAGACGATGAACTTGCAGGTCTCCCGGCCTGCGTTTCTCAACGGCATTCGCACGCTCGCCAAGTCGGACTACGCCACGCCGCACCTGCCCAGCATCGAGCGCTGGCGAAAGGAAGGGCGCAAAGGCGAGTATCAGCCGAACACGGACGCTACGCGTCAGGAGATGCGCTCGATGGTCTGCGCGCAGTGCCATAACGAGTATTACTTCAAGGGGGAGGGGAAGCTCGTGACCCATCCGTGGAGTCAGGGACTACGGGTCGAGCAGATCGAAGCCCACTACAACGCCGAGAATTACAGCGACTGGACGCACAAGGAGACCGGCGCGCGCGTGCTCAAGGCGCAGCACCCGGAGTTCGAGATGTGGAGCCAGGGCATCCACGCCCGTAGTGGCGTTTCGTGCGCGGATTGCCACATGCCTTATCAACGCGAAGGAGCGATCAAGGTCAGCAATCACCACGTGCGCTCGCCTCTGCTGAACATCGCCGCCGCGTGCCAGAGCTGCCACCGCATCCCGGAAACCGAGCTTAAGGCCCGCGTCGAGTTGATCCAGGGTCGGAACCGCGCGCTGCTCGATCGCGGGCAAGAGGCTCTACTCGGCCTGATCGCCAGTCTCGCCTCCGCCCAAAATACCGGGGTCGATGCGAAGCAGCTCGGCCAGGCGCGCGAACTGCAGCGCAAGGCCCAATGGCGGCTCGATTTTGTCTATGCCGAAAACTCGATGGGTTTCCATGCATCGCAGGAAGGGGCCCGCATCCTGGCCGAGGCCATCGACTACGCTCGACAGGGCCAACTCGCGCTACCGCCCCCAGTGCCACCGGTAAAATAGATTCAAGCGGGGTAACCACGAAATACACGAAGCACACGAAACGAATACTTCCTGAAAAATGCCATCCCCCGTGCCTGACTGCTGGGCGAACTGTCGTTCATCATCCGACGAAAAAGGGCTGGCTCGATTTCGTGTATTTCGTGTGTTTCGTGGTGACCTTCAGAGAGCCGGCTAGATCGTCCGCGAGTGCTGCATCGCGCTGGTATTGAGCAGGGGATCGAAACGCATCGCCACCACTCGTAGTAACGGCACGCCAATCGGAGTGACCTCCAACGAGGTCGCGGTGCGGGTCACGATCCCGTCCTGCTCCAAATCGGCCAGCGATGAAAGCTCGCTGGCGTAAGTTGTCGCAAAGTTCACCCCGAGCGCTTCCGAAAGCGCCGCAAAGTTCAAGCGGCGGTCGCACATCAGCCGCATGATGATCGTGCGGCGCCGCAGATCCTCCGGCGTGAGTCGCAAGCCGCGCTCGGTGGGCAGCCTCCCCGCATCCAACGCCGCCTTCCATTCCGGCAGCGTTTTGAAATTTTGCCGGTAGGAATCCGCCGTCGCCGAAATCGACGACATCCCGAACGAATACAACGACGCGCCGCCGCGCGTGCTGTAGCCCTGGAAGTTGCGATGGAGCGTTCCTTCGCGCTGCGCGATCGCCAGTTCGTCATCGGGTTTTGCGAAGTGATCGAGGCCGATGTCGACGTAACCCGCCGCCGTCAGTTTCTCGTGCGCCACGGCGAACATCGCGAGCTTCTCCTCGGCGCCCGGCAATTGCTCGCGGTCGTCGAAGATTTTCTGGGCCGGTTTGATCCACGGCACGTGCGCATAGCTGAAAACCGACAGTCGATCGGGATCGAGCTGAAGCACGTCGGCGATCGTGTGGGCAAACGTCTCGCGCGTCTGCAGCGGCAGGCCGTAGATCAGGTCGACGTTGATCGACGTGAACCCAGCCGCGCCCAGCCACGCAAACGCTTGCTCGTTCATTGACTGCGGCTGGATGCGATGGATCGCGAGCTGCACGCGAGGGTTGGTGTCCTGCACGCCGAGCGAGGCGCGGTTGGCGCCGATCTCACGCAGGGCGCGCACGTGATCCTCGCGAATGCGTCGCGGGTCGATTTCCACACTGAATTCGAAATCCGCCGCACGATTCGGAAACAGCTCGTGAATCAGCGCCCCGAGCCGTCGCAATTCATCCGGTGGAAAAAAGGTCGGCGTGCCACCGCCGAGATGAATCTGCGTCACGGGCCGCGAGCCGTCCATCCGCGCTGCAGTCAGCCGCATCTCCCGCGCGAGGTCGTCGAGATACTCCGCGGCCGAGTCGCGGCGTCGGGTGATCACCGTGTTGCACCCGCAAAACCAGCAACGGGTTTCGCAGAACGGCAGGTGGAAATAGAGCGAGATCGGACCGGCGCCGGGACGATTGTCTTCCGTGATCGCCTCCTCCAGCGCCAGCGAATCCAACTCACTCGTGAACTTCGTTGCCGGCGGATATGACGTATAACGAGGCCCCGGAATCGAATACTTGCGGACCAAATCGAGATCGAGCGGGGCGGGGCGCCCTGCGTGGGCTTCAGCGGGGAGGATCATGGGCTTGGTTCCAGACCACTATCGCACGACGGCGGACGTCGCGCTGCGCTGGGATTGCGGGACGCTGCGCAAAACTTGCTGACCGGGGCGGGGCCGTGCCCGCCGCGGTCTCGCGTTTCAACCGATTGGCTTTCGCGCTGAAGTGGCTTTATCCAGCGTGGCCGCGAGGGCGCGGGCTATGCCATCGAGCAGTTCGAAAGAAGTATATGGTTTCGGAAGCAAGTCCGTGATGCCTGACGCCGCCAGTGCCTCCCGCTGGTCTTCGTCCGCCAATCCCGTGGCGGCGAGGATGGGCAGATCCGCATCGAGATCCCGCAGCGCGCGCACCAATGCCACGCCATTCATCTCCGGCATCATCAGGTCCGTCACAACCACGCGCACTTTTTTCCGCTGCAGCAGATAGAATCCGAGGCCTTCGCGCCCGTTCGCCGCCGTCAGAACCTGGTAGCCGTTGTGTTCGAGCACTTGTTGCATCGCGTGCCGCACATTGGGCTCGTCATCTACAATCAGGACGAGTTCTCCGCGCCCGAGTGCGGCTTCCGCAGGCTTGGCCGGACTCGCACGTTCGTCCGCTCCTTCGGCCGCGGGTAGATACACGTGAAACCGAGTCCCGCTCCCTACCTGACTCTCCAGCGTGACAAACCCGCCGTGGCTTTTGACGATTCCCAGCACCGTCGAGAGCCCCAGTCCGGTGCCCTTGCCGACCTCTTTGGTCGTAAAGAACGGCTCGAAAATCTTCGTTTTGCAGTCTTCGGAAATGCCGTGCCCCGTGTCGCCCACCGTGACCACCACAAACCGCCCGGGCTTCACGCCGGAGTGCCCGTCCAATTCCTGCGCGCTCACCTCGGCGTTCCGCGCATCGAGCGAAAGCCTGCCGCCCTCTGGCATCGCGTCGCGCGAATTGACGCACAGGTTCATCAGGACCTGGTGCAGCTGCGTCGCATCGCCCACCACCGGCCAAAGGTTTCCCGGGATTTGATGCACAATGCCGATCTCGCGCGGAAAAGTTTCGTGCATGATCGTCATCATCTCTCTCACGAGGTGGCGAATCTGCAGGGGGCCGCGTTCGCCGGTGATGCCCCTGCCGAACGTGAGAAGCTGCCGCACCACATTCGCACCGCGCTGTGCGCTCGCTTCGAGAATCTGGAGCACGTCTGAGTCTGCCTTGTCCGGCAGCTTGGATTTCAGCAGCGGTCCGACCATCAAGATCGGCGCGAGGATGTTGTTGAGGTCGTGTGCGACGCCGCTCGCCAGCGTGCCGATGGCCTCGAGCCGCTGGGCGCGCAGGAACTGCTCCTCGAGGTGCTTTCTTTCGGTGATGTCGCTCGCGCAACCGACGATGCGGACGACCGCGCCCGTGGCATCGCGCACCGGATACGCCCGATCGCGCACCCACCGGATGCTGCCGTCGGGCCGCTGCACGCGATACGTTTCGTCATAGGTGCCTTCCGGCTGCTTGGTGAGGGCCGCCTGTAAGACGCGCTCGTTATCCTCGTCGTAAATCGGGTTCAGCCAGGCCCGGCCGGAGTCGTAAAGCGCCTGCAGAGGCCGCGCCCAGATCTCCGCGTAGTTCGGACTGACGTAGGTGATGCGATTTTTTTTCACGTCGGTGACCCAAAAAACTTCCCGGATGGTTTCCACGACTTCGCGAAACCGTCCTTCGCTTTCGAGCAGTGCCTTCTGCATCTGCCTCGTCTCCGTGACGTCGACACAGGCGCCCTTCATCCGCACGGCTGCGCCCGCTTCATCCCGCTCGATGGTGCCGCGGGCCTCGATCCAGACGATGCCGCCATCCGCGCGCACCATGCGATACTCGGTGAAGATCTCGGTCCCTTCCTGCAGCGCCTTCACTATCGCCGCTTCGACCAAAGCCCTGTCCTCCGCGAGAACTTCCCGCAGGAAATCCTTCACCCCGCCTGCCTCGACCGCGTTGCGTGAGCGCCCGGTGAGCCCTTGGATGCCTTCGTTGCATTCGAGTCGATCCTTGCGCACGTCCCACGTCCAGGTGCTGACGCGTCCCGCGGCCAGAGCGAGGCGGAGCCGGGCCTGCGATTGGGCCAGGGCGTCTTTCGCCTGTTCGCCCGCCGTCACATCCTCGGCGAAAATCAAAATGCCACCGACGTTCCCCGAGGCGTCCCGCCACGGTCGCACGTCTCGACGCAGCCAGACCACCTTGCCACTCGCGCTCGTGAGCGATGCCAAGTCTTCGTGGATTGTCTCACCGTTCAGCGCGCGCTGATGAACCGCGCGCCATGTTTCCGGGAGGTTGGGAAAGACATCGTAGTGGCGCACACCGGCCAATTCGCGGTCGCCGAGATTGGCATCAGTTCGCCAGCGGCGGCTTGTCACGACATACCGAAGTTCACGATCGAGCATCGCGAGCGCCACGGGCGCCTCCTCCACAAACGACCTCAGCTTTTCTTCACTCCCTCGCTGGGACTGCAGCCGCGACCGCACGAGCCAGAACACGCCGACGGCGGTTACACCCACGAACAGCCAGCCCTTGTAGGTTCCAAGCCGGCCCAAGATCGCTGTTTCAGAGACGACTGCGAAAAGCACGCGGTCCGACACAAATATCCAGGCCGCCGCGAAGATGAGATATGCTACCGTAAGGCTGGCGGCACTACGGGTTGCGCTGGGGCTCTGCTCGGTCAGGGTGTTGAGGCCTGATGTGTGGCACGGCGTGTGGGGCGACGTCATAAGAAATGGGGTGGGCAGCAGGTTATCCGACCTGGCGCCCATGGACGCCGCATCCCTTGCGTAACACTGGCCAAATCTTGTCTATCCGCGCCATGAGTCCCTCCGTGCCGGAGGTTGACCACAGTGAGTGGCCGCTCGCCTCAACCGACACCGACACGTGCGATCGACCCGTGCGCGCCCGGCAGCGTGGCGGTGACGGCCGCATCGACCTCGATCTCGAACAGCAGATCGTCGCGGCACACGACGGCCTGCAACGGGATCACTGGCATCCGCCGCAGTTCGTGCTGCGCACACCAGTCACTGAAATGCGCCTTGAGCGCGATATCTCGGAAATAAGCGGTGGCTCGCGTGAGTTTGTCCCATCCCATGCCTCGCGATTGCAGGATCGCGGCGACAACCTCCATCGTCAGCGCGACTTGCTTCGCGGGATCATTCACCCACGCCGTCCGACCATCCGGGGCGATGCTGGCCGTGCCGGAGACGAACAGCCGCCGCACGCCGCCCGAGCACAACTCCATCGCCCGACTGAACGAGCTGCCGTAGGCCGGTGCGGGACACTGTAACGGCGAGCCAATCTCCCGCGCGGAAGCGGCTGGGTCGATCGGTTGCATTGCCCAGGCGCCCATCACGAGCGCCGCGCCCGCGGGGTTCCGCGCGCCGATGCCCGTGCTGGCCGGCAGCGAGCCCGTGCGCCAGGGCACATTCGCATAATGCGCCGACCGCACGCGGTTGAACTCACCATACCACGCCAGGATGTCTTCGTTGTAGAACCACGTGCGCACGACATCACTCAGCTTGAAATCCGCCAGGCCCAACGCCCATTCGAGGTTGGCCAGTGTTTGCTGCGTTTGCGCCCCCACGTGCAGCCCCACGGCGCTCGGCCCGATTCCACCGAGTAAGCAATGACGCGCTCCGCCGTCTTCGAAAACCGACCCGACGACGCGATTTCCCAGCCGCACCCGCGTCACCGGCCGCCCGCTCACGGCAAACGCCTGCACTCCCGCGAGCGGCAAGCCACTGCAGCTCGGCGCATCGATCCACGTCACCGGCCAGTCCTCCCGGCCGAGACCCGCCCGCATCGCATTTTCGATTTCGAGCCGCGCTTCGAGCGCGCCGTAGACCATCAGTCCGAGAATTCTCGCCTCCCGCGCATAGAGCTCCGCATCCAGCCGCCGGAAGGCCGCGCTCACCGGCTCGCCCGCGTATTGTTGCTCCGTCACCACGAATTCGCTCGTGCCGCGATCCGTCGCGCCGGTCCCCGTTTCCCGTTCCAACAGCGTGCTCGTGGCACGCGGTGCATCCCGATCGACAGCGATTGAGGTCATGAGCAGCGCTGACGCGACCGAGCCGGACGGGTTACGGGCGGAGGAGGGGAACGCTTCGTAGGGCTATTACAAATACAGCCGGGAATAGCGTTCATAAGCAAAACACGGCGCATATTTTGTCGGCCCAATACAATCTGCCATGCTGCGCATTAGCGCGGGTTCATTGTTCGGTCGTGGCGTAGCTCCAGCCTCGCGCGTGCGTCATCGGCTGGTGACGCGCATGCGGCCCTTCCGCCACTTCCGTCCTGTCACCATGCATCGCCTTCTCGTCGCACTCCTGCTGGTTGTTCAGATCGACGCGTGCGGCGTCGGTGATTCCTCCGCACGCATCCTGGCGACGCTGCCCGCGCTGGTCGTCGCAGGCGCGAACGAATCGGCCACGCCCTACGAAACACCGACCGCGGCGACCTTCTCGCACCCCATCGACGCGATCGTGTTCGCGCAACTGGACCGCCTGGGCATCGAGCCGGCGCGACTTTGCTCCGACGAGGTCTTCGTGCGACGCGCGTTCCTCGACGTGATTGGCACGCTGCCGACCGTCGCGGAAACGACGCAGTTTCTAGACAATACCGCCTCCGACAAACGCAGCGCCTTGGTCGACCGGCTGCTCGCGCGGGAAGAGTTTGCCGACTACTGGACGATGAAGTGGAGCGATCTGCTGCGCATCAAGGCGGAGTTCCCGGTGAATCTCTGGCCCAATGCAGCGCAGGCATATCATCGCTGGGTCCGCACCGCGGTGCGCGACAACTGGCCTTTTGATCGGTTCGCGCGCGAGCTGCTCACGGCCAGCGGCAGCAACTTCCGGGTGGGCCCCGTCAACTTCTACCGCGCGATGCCGGGTCGCGAGCCCGCGTCGATCGCGCGCGCCGTGGCGCTCACGTTCATGGGCACCCGCGCCGAGCAATGGCCGCCTTCCCAGCTCGACGCGATGGCGATGTGCTTCCGCTACGTCGGCTACAAAGCGACCGGCGAGTGGAAGGAGGAGATCGTGTTCTTCGACCCGAAGCTGTTTCCCGCGACGGGCCGCGCCGCCACCGTCTTTCCAGACAAGACGTTCGCGCTCCTCACCCCGGAACGGGATCCGCGCGAGGTGTTCGCCGACTGGCTCATCACGCCGCAGAATCCGTGGTTCACCCGCGCGATCTCGAATCGCGTGTGGTCCTGGCTGCTCGGTCGCGGCATCGTGCACGAACCCGACGATCTGCGGCCCGACAACCCGCCTTCGAATGCGGAACTGCTCGCCTTGCTCGAACGCGAACTCGTGGCCGCGCGCTACGATCTCAAGCACCTCATGCGGTTGATCCTGAATTCCCACGTCTATCAGCTTTCCTCGATCGCGCGCAGTGCCCATCCCGCGGCCGCGGCGAATTTCGCCTCCTATCCGCTGCGCCGCCTCGAGGCCGAAGTCTTGATCGATGCGCTGAACCAGATCACGGGCACCACCGAAAACTACACGAGCGCCATCCCCGAGCCGTTCACCTTTATTCCTCCGGATCAACGGGCGATCGCGCTGCCGGACGGCAGCATCACGAGTTCATTCCTCGAGATGTTTGGCCGGTCCGCGCGCGACACAGGCCTGGAATGCGAACGCAACAACACCATCGCGGCGTCGCAGCGTTTGCACCTGCTCAACTCGACGCACGTGCAGCGCAAGCTCGAGCAAGGCCCGGCGCTGCAAGTGCTATTCCGCGCGCGCGGCACCCCGCGGGAGAAAGTGGATACGCTCTACCTCACGTTTCTCTCGCGGCATCCGACCGCTCAGGAGCAGCGCCTCGCCGCCGACTACGCGGCCGCTAATCCCGACAAGCGCGCCACCACCCTCGACCTCGCCTGGGCCCTGCTCAACAGCGCCGAATTCCTGCACCGCCACTGATCTCAGAGCCGCGCGCGGAGCGCACGGCCCACCTATCTCATACATCCAAACTCCCATCTCCGAACATGAATCTCCATCACAGTATCGATCCGCGCCTGTGGAATTTCGCGTCGGAGCTCCGCCTGCTTGGGCTCGCCGGCGCACCGCTCACGCGCCGCGCCGCCATTCGCCTCGGCCTGCTCGGCAGCGCCGGTCTCATCGCGGCCAACACGTTTCCCTCCCGCGCCGTTGCCGCCGCACCGGCGTCCGCCACGCCGGCACGTGCCGCGAAGGCGAAGTCGGTGATTCAAATCTGGCTCTGGGGCGGCCCCTGCCACATCGACACGTTCGATCCGAAACCGGATGCTGGATACGACTACAACGGTCCGTTGAAGGAACCGATTGCCACCAACGTGGCCGGCATTCGGATCGGCGAGCTGCTGCCGCTGCTCGCGCAGCAGGCCGACAAATACTCGCTCATCCGCAGCATGAGCCACGGGTCCAACGCGCACGAAATCGCCGCCTACACGGTTCAGACCGGCCGCCCGGCCGGCAGTCGCGACGTGTTCCCCGGGGTCGGCTCGATCGTCTCGCTGTTCAAGGGTTACGACGCCGGCTACAAAGGCCTGCTGCCGCCGTATGTGGTGCTCACCGAATTGCAGGGACGGTTCTCCGAGTCAGGGTTTCTCGGCGCGCGTTACAAGCCGTTCGCGACCGGCGGCGATCCCGCCGCCAATCGTTTCATGGTCGAGGGTGTCGTTGCCCAAGGCGTCAGTGACGAGCGCCAACGCTCGCGGCGCGATTTTCTTCGCCGGCTCAACACCTTCGAGCGCGCGCACGCGAGCGGCGACCCGAAGCTTGCCGCTCTCGCGCAATGCGAGACCGACGCGTATGAGATGATTCTCGGCAACGCCGGCAAGGTGTTCGATCTCGAGCAGGAGA
>JANPIT010000697.1:0-1725 GCA_031425115.1 Opitutaceae bacterium
AAGTTCGAAGGCCACTATCACGGCTGGTCGGATGAAGGACTGGTCGGTTTCGCGCCGCCGGCGGCTCGCTGGGGCACGGACGAGGAACCCACGCGGCTGCATCCAAGCGCGGGGGTGATTCCCGAGGTGCTCGATCAGTTCGTCGTCGCGCGCTGGAATGATCCGGAGCACCTCCGGCGGCGGGTGGAACAATATCGGGGCCAGCTCGCCGCGATCATTTTCGAACCCGCACTTTGCAACACCGGCTGCATGGAGCCGGTGCCCGGCCTGCTCGCCACGATCCGCGAACTCTGCGATCGCGAAGGCGCGGTGATGATTGCCGACGAAACGATCACCGGCTTCCGCTTCGGGCCCGGCGGCGCGCAGCGCTTCTACGGCGTCACCGCGGACCTCACCATTCTCGGCAAGGCCATCGGCGGCGGCGTGCCATTCGCTGCGCTCGCCGGAGCCGCGCGCTGCTTCGAGCCAATCGTGCGCGGCGAGGTGGTGCACGCGGGGACGCTCAATGCCAACCCGCTCTGCCTCGCGGCCAGCCGCTGGTGCCTCGATCAGATCGCCGCGCTCGGCGCGGAACATCCGGCGGGCTTGCAGCGTCTCGGCGCACGTTTGATGAGCGGCTTGGAAAGGCTCGCGCGCCAACACGGCGTCCCGCTCCAGCCGCAAGGACCGGGTTTGGTCTTCCACACCGCGATGCTCCGTCCCGGAGTCGAGAGCGGCCCGATCCTCGCCTATCGCGATTACGTCCGCCGCCACGATCCGGCGCGCTGGACGCATCTGCGGCGCTGCCTGCTGGAGGAAGGCGTGCGCGCGATCGAACGCGGGCTGTGGTTCATCAGCCTCGCGCACACCGAGGCGGACATCGACGCCGCGCTCGCGCGGGCCGCCACGGCGATGGAACGCCACGCCCGCGAATGGCAGCCATGAGCCGCGTGCTCGTCGCGGGGCTGTTTCACGAAACGCACACGTTCGTGGATGATTCCACGCCGCTGGATGCGTTTGCATTTCGCCTCGGAAAGAAGCTGCTCGACTGCGCCGGAGACGCCTCGCCCCTCGGCGGCGCGCTCGAAGTCGCGCGCGAGTTGGGGTGGCAGGTCGAGCCGCTGCTCGATGCCCGCGCCGTGCCGAGCGGGACCGTCGAGGATGCCGTGTTCGATGAATACTGGCGCGAGTTCTCCACCCGCGCGCGCATTTGGAAGGAACCGGAGATCGACGGCGTCCTGCTCATTCTCCACGGCGCGATGGTCACTACCTCGTGGCGCGACGTGGAGGGCGAGTTGCTCCGCCGCATCCGCGAAGATCTTGGCTGGACCGCCGTGCCGGTCGTCGCGGTGCTCGATCTGCATGCGAATGTCTCGCCGCTGATGGCCCGGCACGCGTCGGCCTTGCTCGCGTATCGGGAAAACCCGCATATCGACGCGCGCGAGACGGCCTGCCGCGCGGCGCGCCTGCTCGAGGCGCAGATGAAGTCCGGCGAGCGTCTCGAAACGGTCTGGCGCGGCACGCCGCTCGTCTGGCCGCCGGCCGGCACGGGCACGGCCTTTTCCCCGATGGCGGAACTGGAGGCGATGGCCCGCGCGTTCGAGACGCCGGGCGTCCGGGCGGTCAGCGTGTGCGCGGGATTCAGCTTCGCGGATACGCGCGACACCGGCGTGAGTTTCCTGGTGGTGCAACCGGCCGGTTCCGCGATGGCAGAGAAGATTCTCACCAGTCTCGCGGCGACAGCGT
>JANPIT010000698.1:0-4932 GCA_031425115.1 Opitutaceae bacterium
TATTTCTTGCGGCTGCGGTAGAACCAGAGGCCAAAAGCGCCGACAAGCAGCGGGGTGGCGAGCAGGTTGATCACAAGGAGCTTGTTCTCGAGGAAGTCGATGTCCTCGCGGAGGGCGCGGCGGATCTCGCGGCGTTCGCCGCGCATCGTGGCCTGCTGCTTCTGATAATCCTCGATGGCCTTGGCCATCTCGGGCGTGGCGACGAGGCGGTTGCCCTCGCCCTTCTTGCCCTGCACTTCGGTGAGTTTTTTCTGCACCTCGGCGAGGCGGGTATCGAGCTCGCTCAGCTTCGCCTGATACTGTTTCTGCGCAGCGGCCTCCATTTTGCGGACGACGGTGAACTCCCGCATCGACGAGCCCTTGCCGCGGATCGAGATGAGATCCTGCGAGCCGCCGAGGAACTCGATGGTGTTGGCAGCGAAGGCGAGGTTGTCGTTAAACGGCTGCGCAGCGGTCTGGCCGAAGAAGTTGAACTTGCGCACGCTGTAGTCGTCGAAGAGCCAATCGGTGTCGGCGATCACGAACAGCGTCGAGGTGCCCTTCGATTCCTTGAGTGATTCACCGGCGGGCTTCGGTTCTTCCTTTTTCGCGGCGTCCTTCTTGGCCGGATCATCGGGCTTGGGATCTTCTTTCGGCGCGCCGTCGGGGAAGGCGCTCTTGAACTTGCCGGTGACCATCGCGGCGACGGTCTTCTTGCCGCTGGGCGTGATCTGTTTTGCGATATCGTCGGGCTGCGCGAACTGGAGCATCATGCTCGCGACTTCGCCGGCTTGGGCGGACGTTTCGACCAGCGGGGTAAACGTGACCGTCGAGCCTTCTTTTTTCGCGATGCTGCCGGATTCGATGAACATCGCGCTCTTGAGCTGCGCGGTGGGAAGCGATTTTTGGTTGAACGCTTCGGCGCCGCGCAGGCTTAGCCAAATCGGATAACGCGCGACTCCGCCGCCGCCGGTCTGGACCTGCGTGGCGTTCTCGAGATCGCCGACAACCTTTTGCGGGTCGTATTGAATGCCGTAAGCGGAGAGCAGCGTGGGCAGATCGCTGGAAACGTTCTGCGGACCTTGCCCCATCATCTGCTGCTGCGGGTTGCTTTGGCGCTTGAAGTGTTGCGACGACGGATCGACGGCGAGGAAGACGGGTTTGCCGCCGAGGAGGAATTGGTCGATCGCGAACTGCAGCTTCGGCGAGACGTTTTGCGGGTGAGCGACCATGAGCGCGTCGAGCCCGGCGGGCAGCTCCGTGGCGGTGGCTTCGACGCTGACGACTTGGAACGACTGGCCAAGCTCCTCGATGATCATCTGCGACGGCTGCGGCTGACGGCGCATCATCATCATCATTTGCATCTCCTGGGGGTTGGTGCCCTGCAGCGGGAGACTGGTGAGAAGGCCGAGCTTGCGCTTGTCGAACTGCTGCACGCTGTGCACCAGCTTCGACAGATCGTATTCGAGAAACTGTTCGCGGTCGGGGATGAAGGCCGGGACGTTTTTCTGCTGGTCGGCCTGCGTGACGACGAGGCCGAAGAAGAAGGGCTCGCCGCCTTGTTGTGCGACTTGCGGGGTGAGGCCGGCGGCAGTCGCCTTCTCCTCTTCCGGGGTGTCGGCACGCGGGTTGATGACGTTGAGCGTCAACTTGCCGCGGGAGGCGCGCACGTATTGGCGGAGCATCTCCTCCACGCGCTCGGCGTAGTTTTTATAACGGATGGGCAGGCCGCTGGCGTTGGTGGTGAAGTAGAGATCGAGGGTCACGGGCTCCTCAATCTTGCCGAGCATCGTCTTGGTGCCGGACGACAGCGAGTAGATCGACTCCGCGGTGGCATCGACCCGCACGGGTATCGACGACGCGAGGTAGTTGACGAGCACGAGCCCGATCAGGAGGAGGACGACGGCGAGAGTTTTGCTTCCGAATTTCATGGGCGGAGCGAAAGATTAGCGTTCGAGAGCGACGACGTTGAGGAAGAGCGTGAGGGCCGTGAGCGAAACGAAGAAGATGACGTCCTTCGGATCGATGATGCCCTTCGCGAAGGCGTCGAAATGGGTGAGGAAACTGAAGTTCGCGATCAGGTCCGAGATGCCGACCGGCAGGTGCAGGAAGCCGGTGAGGAAACCGGAGAACATGCTGGTGCCGAGCAGCACGAGTATTACGCAAGTGAATACGCTCAGCACGAAGCTGATGACCTGGTTCTTGGTGAGCGAGGACATCAACGAGCAGACGCCGAGGTAGCCCGCCGCCATCAGGATGCTGCCGGCATAGCCGCTCGCGATGACGCCCCAGTCAGGATCGCCGAGGTAACCGAGCGTGATCGCCATCGGGAAACTGAGCAGGATCGCGATCGCGAGAAAGGCCCAGGCGGCGAGAAACTTGCCGAGGACGGCCTCGAGGGTGGTGATCGGCAGGGTGAAAAGCAGTTCGACTGTGCCGGCGCGCTTTTCCTCGGACCAGAGGCGCATGCCGGCGGCCGGCACGAGGAAGAGGAAAAGCCACGGATGGAAGTAGAAGTAGCTTTCCATCGTCGCGAGGCCGGCCTTGAAAAAGCCGCCCGCGAAGAAGGCGAGGCCGACCGAGGCCAGGAGGAAGACGATCAGGAAAACGTAGGCGACCGGTGAGCGAAAGTAGCCGAGGAACTCGCGGTTGAAGATGGGAGCGATTTGGCGCATGGCTGGAAAATCGGAAAATCGGAAAGGCGAAAGGCGGAAGGCGAAACGCGGAGATTGAGAGGCGGAAGGTGAGTGGCAGGCGGTTTTCGCCTTCCCACTTTCGCCTTCCCCCTTTCTGTTAGATATCCCCGTGCGTCAGGGTGCGGAAGATTTCGTCGAGTCGCGCGCCGGGCTTGCGGGCGCGGAGCTGGGCGGGGGTCTCGTCGGCGACGACACGGCCCTGCGAGATGATGATGACGCGATTACAGATCGCATCGACCTCTTCGAGAATGTGCGTCGAGAGGATGACGGCCTTCTCCACGGACATGTTCTTGATGAGCGAGCGCACCTCGTTCTTCTGATTCGGGTCGAGGCCATCGGTGGGCTCGTCGAGGACGAGGACGGCAGGATCGTGCAGGAGGGCCTGCGCAAAACCGACGCGCTGTTTAAAGCCCTTGGAGAGCGTCTCGATCGTTTGCTTCCGCACGGGACCGAGGTGCGTGAGTTGGATGGCGCGATCGACTTGAGCGCGCTTGGCGTCGGCCGCGCGGAAGCCGCGCACTTCTGCGATGAAACCGAGGAACTCCTCCACGGTCATCTCGGGATAGGCGGGGGCGCTCTCGGGCAAGTAGCCGAGCTTGCGCTTCACGGCGACAGGATCGTCGACGACGTTGATACCGTCGACTGTGGCGGTGCCGGCATCAGGGCGAATGAAGCCCGTGATCATCTTCATCGTGGTCGACTTACCAGCGCCGTTTGGGCCGAGGAAGCCGAGGATGTCGCCGCGTTTCACCGAGAAGGTGATGCCGTCGACAGCGCGCTTTTGGCCGTAGGTTTTGACGAGACCTTTGACTTCAATCATGGATACGAAGAAGCGGAATGGGGAATGAACCGGTGAACCGGAGGGACGATGGAAGTTCCAGAACGGTGCAGCCGGGAGTGTCGGGTAAAAATAAGCAAGCCCGCATCGCGCAAGCGGAAAAAATGCGGTCGCGCCAAATTTTGCGGGGCGGCGGCCGGTGGCATCAGTCCTCAACGCGCACGAAAAAGACGGCGGTTTCCCGCGTCTCGCCGACCATCTGCAAATGGAAAGGAGGCTGGGCCCAGCGGGACCGAGTGTTGAAGAAGGCGAGATTCGACTGCCATTTCGAAATCACAAGATAACGGATACCGCTCGCGCGCCACTGACGGGCCGCCTCTGCCGGCAGCAGGTTGCCGTCGAACAGGCCGTCTGCCTGCGGGCTCCAGAGTGGCACCACGCTCACGCCGGCGGGCAGAAAGCGGCGTTGAAAGCCGGGAGCATCGGCTAGCACGGGTCCGATTGACGCGTCAGTCGCGGGCGCGGCGTGGCGCAGAATGAGCGCGAGCGACTCGTCGGGATTGGGCGCCACGGCGCGCGGAGCAAACGCTGGCCATTGGCGCACGGGAGTTTGCCAGGGACTGCGCGGTAGAGCCAAGGCGCCCGGGATCGCGACGCTGCCAAGGAGCAGGCCCAATGCGGCGTGGCACCAGCGAGCGGAGCGCGGGCGTGATTCCACCCAGCGCGCTAATCCCACGCCGGCGGCCAAGGCGCCGAGGGCAATCGCGGGGCTGGCGACGCGCAGAGAGTAGAAGAGGCCTCCATTGGTGTAGCGCACCGAAACCCACCACAGCGCGAGCAGCGCGACGACGGCGCCAAGCGACCACGCGGCCACGCGGGGTGCACGCCCGACCGCGAGGACGAGCACGATCCAGCCGAGCAGCGCGGGCAGGGTGAAACTTAGACTGTAGCGCGCGAGGTCCTGCCAGCCTTGGGCGGAGTGCAGCACACCGCCAAGGGCCTCGGCGTCGTGTTCGATCCAGGCGAGGAAACGGGGTGACACCGGAAACGCGGGTAGCGAGGCGAGGCTGTAAAATGGGTTTCCAGTGAGGAGGGCGGTGCGCAGCGGCCACACGAGGGAGAGCGCGGCGGCGGTGAGGAACGCGAACCAGGCGCGGCGATCCGCGCGCATCAGCGCGAAACCGATGACGCCGAGCACGGGAAAAATGAGTCCGTATTCGCGGGCCGCGGCGCCGAGGGTGGCGAAGACGCCGGCGAGCGCCGCCCAGCCGACGAGGCGGGTTTGCGCCCAAGCCTGCAGCGAAAACGCGAGGCCGATCAAGGCGAGCGTGGTGAGCCCCGTTTCTTGACCGAGCACCACGCTCCACGTGAGCAGCGGGCATGCGGCGGCAGCGAGACAAGCGTAACGCGCGGCGCGCAGACCGCCGAGCCGTTCGGCGGTGCGCCAGATGAGTTCGTGGATGCCCCAGAGCTGGAGGA
>JANPIT010000699.1:0-4153 GCA_031425115.1 Opitutaceae bacterium
GCGGCGGCCGGATCCTCGTCCGGCGATTGGAGGATGATGCGGGTCTGTTCGTAGACCGCGGCGGTCACGAAGACCGTGTTCTTGAAGAAACTCGACTTCACGCCGGCCTCCTTGAGTTCGGCGCTGCCAATGTGGCCGGCGGCAATTATACTGTCGCTGATGCGGTTGTCGCTGCCGTCGAGCGCGAGACTTGATTCCGCAAACGTGATGTATGGGCGGATACCAAAGGGCAGTTGATGCGAGAGACTCGTGCTCCACGACGCGCCGTCGTCTGTGCCTCGGGAGGAGGTTTCACTGGCGATCTGGCGGAGCGGATTGGCGTTGGAAGTGCCGGCGCCTCCGATGGCCCACACGCCGGCGTAGTTCCAGTTCTTCGCTTTGGAAATATCCCAACGGCCACCGATGATGAGGTTGGTCTTCCGTTGCAGATCGACATCGAACATCACACCGGCGCCCGTTTCGGTGAAGCTGGTGCGGCCGTGCGAGGTCCACGGAAAACTGTCGTCGCTCAACGGATCGGGATTCTCGAAGGGGTTGGCGAAGGTCGTGTTCGGCGTCATGCCACCGCGCTCGTCGGTCCACGTGGACGCCATGGCGTCGCTGCGGTGCGTGCCGTAGTCGCCGCCGCTGCTCTTGGTATTGGCGCGGGTGTATCGGAAATTAACTGACGCGAGACTGTTGACGGCAATCCAGTCGGGGAGGCCGCTGAGACGTTTGACGGCGGTGAGCTTGTCTTCCCAGAGCAGCACATCGTTCTTCGGGCTGAACGGCTGGTTGGAGATCTTGTATTGGTCCATGCTGTCGAAAAAAATCTGGTTCTTGATCGTGAAGTCCGGCACGCGGTCGTAGATCAGGTCGACGTAGCCGGTTACGAGCTCGGCCCGGAGCTTGCGCTCGAAGGCGGCGGAGCGACGCAGGTCGAGCGTATCGTAGCCGGTGGTTGTTGGATCGAGCACCATGCCGAGTGGAACCTGGGCGGTGCCCGGTCGCGGACCGCCGATGCCTTGGGCGCGGAGAAGGCCGGTGGGGTCCTTGGCGGGATTGGCCAGAAGGTAGTTATACATGTTCAGCGGGATACCGCTAATCTTCGGAAAACTACCAAGCGGCAGAGGCTTGCGGTCAGCGTCGAGCGGCCACGGAAACGTCTGGATGAGCGGAAGATTGTTGCCGCTGATGGAGCCGGTCACGGGAGACGCGCGAAACATTTCGCGGATGCCGACGATGCCGCTGCCGTTGAGGTCGAGATTCACCAGCGGTGAGCCGCGAATATAGCGACCGGTGTCGACGAGATCCTGGGTGAATCGGCCGGTGAGAGCGCCGGCAGTGCGTGACACCTGCACGGATACGCCGGTCTCCAAGCGGAAGCCGCCGAGCACGTCATCCAGACTCAGAGACGCCTGCGCGATCTCCTGCTTGATCGGCACGCCTTTGGCAAAAGACTTGGAGTCCTCGATCAGCCCGTAGACGTAGTAGCCGCCTCTGCGCCCAGCCAGTTCAACCGGACCGCCCACCCCAAACGATGCTTCCGCGCGGGAATACGAGCCTACGATGCCCTGCATGAATCCCTCGGGCGCAGTAAGATATTTGCCGGTTTTCGCGCGGCCTGATTTCGGCGTGGCATTGGTGTAGCCGCCGATTTTGCCCATGCCGAAGATCGGTGATGGCGGGCCTTTGACGACCTCGATGCTGTCCATCGCGGCGAGCACGCTCCGGGCGTTGCCCTGCAGCGAGAGTCGCCGCATGCCGCGAAAATAGGTATCCGCGGGAACGTTACGGACATCAATGCCGCCTTGGATGCCAAAGCGGGTGGTGGTGAAAACGCCGGGCACCACGCGGGCGAGATCCTCGACGGCGGAGAGGGAAAAACGCTCGATCGTCTCGCCGCTGATCAACGAGGACGAACGGGGAGTTTCCAGCAATGTCTTGCTGAAGCCGAACGAACTTTCGACGGGTTGTGCCGGCAGCAGGTAATTCGGATCGTCGTTTTTTTCACTCGTAACGAATTTCTCGAGAGTGACGATCGATTCAGGGACGGCCCGCTCGCTCGGCGGGTTGGAGGGTGCGGTTTGCGCAAAGAGGGAAACTCCCTGGCAAACGAGTGTGGTAAGAACGGAAGCACGGACGAAGTTCGGCATGGCCTGAGAGAGCTCACGGTTGCGGTTGCGGTCAGCGACTGGCGTCGACCATTTAGCATCCGCGGTGCCACGACCTACGCGTGGCGCTCTCCATTAATTCAAATCCTGCGACGGCACCGTTGCAGAAACGGCGTTGCCGCGAGACTGCGCTGTTCAACAGCGCGTGACGTCAGACGAAGGCAGCGTCGATCCGCTCGCAGAGATGATGAATCAGAAACAGATGCGCTTCCTGCGTGGCCGGTCCGCTCTTGCCCGGAATGATGAGTTCGCAGGTGGCGAGACCTTTTGCCTGGCCGCCGCCGCGGCCGAGAAACGCGATGCTGTCGATGCCGGCGGTCTTCGCCGCGTGCAGTGCGGCGATGATGTTGGCGGAATTTCCGCTCGTCGTGAGCACGACGAGCAAATCGCCGGGCCGTGCGAACGCTTCCACCTGCCGCGAGAAGGCGTGCTCGTAGCCGTAGTCGTTGACCACGCACGTGAGCAGTGAGCCATCGGCCGACAACGCGATGGCGGGCAGGGCGCGACGGTCCTTCGCATAGCGGCCCACGAGCTCCGTCGAGAAATGAGCCGCCTCGGCCGCACTGCCGCCGTTGCCGCAGATCAGGAGTTTCCCGCCGCACTGGAGAGTGGCTAGAATCATGTCGCCCGCACGATCGATGGCCGGGCGAATCTCGGACAGTGACTGAAACGTGCGAACGGTTTCCGCGAGCGAGGCTTCGAAGGTCATGCGTAAAAAGTAGCGAGCAGCGAGGTGCGCGTTGCGAGGAGAAAAATCCCCGCAGCGGCGTGAGGCGCCGAGTGGAAACAGGCTCGCTACCCGCACGGCGCACCGCACACCTTCGATCGTCCATGCGCCTGCGCAAACTCACGCTCCGGCATTTTCGCAATGTGGGCTTCAGCGCGCTCGAATTGCAGGGGCGGCAGCATTTTTTGCTGGGCGGAAACGGGCAGGGGAAAACGAATTTGCTCGAGGCCGCGGGCTTTCTCACCGCGCTGCGCTCGTTCCGCACCACGGAAAACAAACTGCTCATCGGCCACGGTCAGCAGTGCGCCGCGCTCGCCTTCGTGCTCGAGCACGAGCGGCAGGGCGATACGAACGTGACGATCAAACTCCGGCACGACGGGAAGGAGCTGTGGTGCGACCAGGCGCGCGTGACGAAGCTCGGCGAATATCTCGGCAAGTTTCCCACCGTGGTGTTTTCCTCGCAGGATATGCTGCTCGTGCGCGGCTCGCCGGCCGGCCGGCGCCGGTGGCTCGACCTGACACTCGCGGCGATGGACGAGGGCTATTTACGCGCGCTGCAGACGGCGACGCGGGCCCTGGTCTCGCGCAATGCGTTGTTGAAATCCGGACGAGGGTCGGCCGCGGAGTTCGATGCGTTCGAGCAGACGCTGGCGCCCGCGGCGGCGGAGTTGATCGCGCGCCGCAAAGATGGCTTGAGCTGGCTCGGGAGAATCTTGTCGGAGGTTTATGGAAAAGTTTCGGGCGACGCGGAGCCGGCATCCGTCGTGTATGAACCCAATTTTGCCGAGGCTTCGGCGGAGGCATTGCTCGCGCGGCTCGAGTCAGGTCGCGCGCGCGACCAGCAGTTTCGCACGACGATGGTGGGGCCGCATCGCGATGATTTTCACTTCATGGTGAAACGCACGGCCGCGAAAGATTTCGCCTCCGAGGGCCAGCAACGCTCGCTGGTGCTGGCATTGCGCATCGCCCAAGCCGCCTGGTTTCAGGAAAAAAGTGGTGTGCGTCCGGTGTTGCTCGCGGATGATGTGCTCGGCGAACTCGACCCCGCACGGCGTGCGCGGTTTTGGTCGGCGATCGATCACGAGTCGCAGATCATCGCCACCGGGACGCACCTGCCCGAGGCGGAGCTGGGCACGTGGCAGGTCTTCGAGGTTGCGGACGGCACGTTCGCCGAAAAGGCGATCGCATGAGCTACGATCGCACGCATGCACTTTGAACCGTGGGAGTGGGCGCTCGCGATCCTGGCAGCGCTGATTGTGGGGATATCGAAGGC
>JANPIT010000700.1:0-3340 GCA_031425115.1 Opitutaceae bacterium
GAAGTCACGCGCGCTCGTCGAGACCGTCGATCTTTATCCCACGCTCGCGGAGCTCGCCGGATTTCCCACACCCGCCGCGCCCGCCGTGCCGCAGAAGCTCGACGGCCAGAGTTTCGTCGCCGCGCTGCGCGATCCGGCTGCCCGCTCCAAAGAAGCCGTCTTCCACTCCTACCCGCGCAGCCGTCCCGGCGACGGTGCGATCATCGGTCGCGCCCTCCGCACCGACCGCCATCGCCTCGTCGAATGGAAAAAACCGGGTGCGCCTGCCAGCACGGCCGAACTCGAGCTCTATGATTATACCGCCGACCCGCTTGAAACGAAGAACTTGGCGGCCGATCAACCCGCGGTAGTTGCGCAACTCCGCCAGATTCTCGATCGTCAACCGGAGGCAAAACCCCAGTTACGCCTCGAAGCCACCGCCCCCTCTCCCAGCCCGAAGAAACAGAAAAAGGCCGAATGACCCCGTGGAAATTTCTCGCCAGCGCCCCGCTGCTGGCCGCCTCACTCACCGCTGCCGCGCCGGTCGACTACCTGCGCGACGTCAAGCCGCTCATCACCCAGCACTGCGTGCGCTGTCACGGTGACGGCAAGGAAGAGGCGGGCCTGCGCGTCGAGACCGCCGAAGCGATGCGCCTCGGCGGCGACAGCGGCTCGCTCCTCAAGCGCCGCAGCGACGGCAGCAGCCTCCTCCTCGAAGTCATCGACGGCACCCACGCCGATGTGCCGCGGATGCCTTACAAAAAGCCGCCGCTCACCGCCGCCGAGATTACGCTCATCCGCGAATGGGTGAAGCAAGGCGCCCCCGCCCCGGAAAACGAAACGCCCGGCCGCTTTCAACACTGGGCCTACGTTCCGCCCGTGCGCGCGACACCGCCGGCCGTAAAGAACACGAACTGGCCGCGCAACGCGATCGACCGCTTCATCCTCGCGCGCCTCGAAGCCGAGCAGATCGCGCCCGCGCCTGAGGCGGATCGCGTCACGCTTCTCCGTCGCGCCGCCCTCGACCTCACCGGCCTCCCTCCCTCGCCGGCCGAGGTGAACACGTTTCTCGCCGATCAGCGTCCCGACGCCTACGAGCGCGCCGTCGACCGGCTTCTCGCCTCGCCGCACTACGGCGAGCGTTGGGCCCGCCCGTGGCTCGATGTTGCCCGCTATGCCGATTCCAACGGCTACAGCATCGATGCGCCGCGCCAGATCTGGAAATACCGCGACTGGGTCGTGAACGCGTTGAATCGCGATCAGCCCTTCGATCAATTCGTCGTCGACCAACTCGCGGGCGACCTGATTCCCAACGCCACGACCGAGCAAAAAGTCGCCACCGGTTTCAATCGCAACACGCAGATCAACCAGGAAGGCGGCATCGATCCGGAACAGTTTCGCATCGAGGCCGTGATGGACCGCGTCAACACCGTCGGCTCCGCATTTCTCGGCCTCACCATCGGTTGCGCGCAGTGCCACGATCACAAATTCGATCAGATCAAACAGAAGGAATATTATTCTCTCTTCGCGTTCTTCAACAGCACCGTCGAGGACGGCCACGGCAAAACCTCGCCCGGCGGCACGCTGGAATTCACCGGGGAATCGGAATCGCAGGAGAACCGCGAGGCCGAGTTGGAGGAGGCGCAGGCCGACTTGGAACGCTACCTGAACACCAAAGGCGCCGACGTCACTAAATGGATCGCCGACCTGAGCCCGGAAGCGCGGGCCAAGCTTCGCGCGACCGTGCGTGCCGCCATCGAGCTATCGTGGGACAAGCAATCGTTGGCGCAGAAGCGCACTGTCTACACCGCTTTTGCTCCCAGCGACCCCGAGTATCGGACGCGCTCCTCGAAGTTGACGCAACTCGGCAGCGGCCCGCGACGAGTTTCGACGCTCGTCATGCGCGAACTGCCTACCCCCCGCGAAACCCATCTCTTCATCAACGGCGACTTCACCCGCAAAGCAGCGAAAGTCTCGCCCGGCACCCTCGCCGTGCTGCCTCCGCTCAAACCCGCCGATCCCGCCTTGCCCAACCGGCTCGACCTCGCTCGCTGGATCGTCGACCCGGCCAATCCGCTCACCGCCCGCGTCCTCGTGAATCGCGTGTGGCAGCAATATTTCGGTCGTGGGATTGTGGAGACGGAAAACGATTTCGGCACGCAGGGCATCCCTCCGTCGCATCCCGAGCTACTCGACTGGCTCGCCACCGAGTTGATCGCGCAAAAATGGAGCCTCAAAGCGATGCACCGCCTCATGGTCACCTCCGCGACCTACCGCCAGTCGTCGAAGGCGCGTCCCGATCTCGAGCTCGCCGATCCGCTCAATAAACTTCTCGCGCACCAATCGCGGCTCCGCCTCGACGCCGAGCTCGTCCGCGATGTCGCCCTCGCTTCGAGCGGCCTGCTCACGCCAAAGTTGGGCGGCCCGCCCGTGTTTCCCCCTCAACCCGATGGCGTGATGAACTTGGGCCAGTCGCGTCGGCCCTGGACCGCGAGTAACGGCGCCGACCGTTATCGTCGCGGCCTCTACACGCATTTCTGGCGCGCCACGCCGCATCCCGCC
This sequence comes from Opitutaceae bacterium, assembly GCA_031425115.1. GTDB lineage: Bacteria > Verrucomicrobiota > Verrucomicrobiia > Opitutales > Opitutaceae > ER46. The sequence goes on from JANPIT010000700.1 coordinate 2,542, forward strand.
CTCGCCGTTTTCGACGCCGCCGATGGATTCAGCGCGTGCACGCGGCGCCTCCGATCCAACACTCCCCTGCAAGCGCTCACACTCCTCAATGATCAGCAATTCTTCGAACTCGCCGGCGCGCTCGCCCAGCGCGTGCAAGCCGAAGCCCAAGGCGATCTCGCCGCACAAATCGCCTACGCCTTCCAGCTCTGCGTCGCCCGCCAGCCCACGCCGAAAGAACGCGAGCGGCTCGTCGCTCTCTTTAACGAGCAGTTCATGAATTCAACCGCGCCAGACGAAGCCGCGAAGAAAACCGACGCGTGGACGACGATCGCCCGCGTCCTCCTCAACCTCGACGAAACCATCACGCGGGAATAACTTTTGGGCGTGTAGCTACGAGCCCCAGCGAGTGGACGTGGACGCGGACGCATTACCATCCGCTCTAATCTGTCAGCTCTAAGCTCTCAGCTCTCAGCCCGCAGACTCTCTCAACGCTCAACACTCTTCAGATGCCACCCTCCCCTCACGACCACTTGTGCGCGCTGACTCGGCGGCACTTCTTCAGCCGTTGCGGCATGGGTCTCGGCGGCATCGCGCTCGCGGCGATGCTCGACCGCCAGAAACTTTTCGGCGCGAACGCGAACCCGAACCTCGCCCCGAACCCCAGCCTCGCTCCCGGCAAAATCATCCATCACGCGCCGCGCGCGAAGAATGTCATCTACCTCTTCATGGCGGGCGGCCCGAGCCAGCTCGAGTTATTCGACTATAAGCCGAAGCTCGCCGAACTGAACGGCCAGCCCGTCCCCGCCTCGCTCATCGA
>JANPIT010000701.1:0-6673 GCA_031425115.1 Opitutaceae bacterium
CGACCAGATCAATTTGCATAAGCTGCACCCCATCGCGCGCGTGACGGCGAATTCCTGGGAAGCCGCGAACCCGCCGTCGGGTTGTCTCGATCCGCGCGACGATGGCTGGTCGCCTGACCTCGCCACGGAAGGCCCGGTGCACCTGACGGTGACGTTTGCCCAGCCGATTCGAGCCGACGCGACGCCGAATCTGACGGTGCAGTTGAATTTCGGCAGAGGGCGGAATCTCATTCCGGGCCTCTTTGAATTGTTGGTGGTGACCGGCACGGACGACGGCACGACCTTACCGGCGGACGTGCTCGCGGCGGTGCAACTGCCCGCCGCTCAGCGGACGCCGACACATCTCGCCAAAATGTGGGAGCATTGCGCGGCGCACGCGACGGAGCTCGAGCCGAAGCGCGTGGCGCTCGCCAATTTGAAGGAGCGGGTCGCCGTGTTAACCGAGCCGTTCACGACCATGGTGATGGATGTGGCCGCGAAGCCGCGGGACACCTTCCTCCTGAACCGCGGAGATTACGCGCAGCCGACCGTGAAGGTCGCGGCGGCGACGCTCACGGCTTTGCCGCCAATGCCCGAGGGCTCGGCGCCGGACCGGCTGGGCCTTGCACAGTGGATCGTGATGAAGGAAAATCCACTGACCGCGCGGGTCGCGGTAAACCGCATTTGGAAGATGTGCTTCGGCACGGGCATCGTGGCGACGAGCGCGGATTTTGGCTCCCAAGGAGAATGGCCCTCGCATCCGGATTTATTGGACTGGCTGGCGGTCGACTTCGTGGAGCACGGCTGGGATGTGAAGCGCTTGATCCGGCAAATCGTGCTGTCGGCGACTTATCGGCAAACTTCGGTTGCCACGCCGGAAGCACTCGAGCGCGATCCGCAAAACCGGCTGTTGGCACGCGGTCCCCGGTTCCGGCTCTCGGCGGAGTTCATCCGCGATCATGCGCTCAAAGTCAGCAGCCTGCTCGTGCCGCGCGTGGGCGGCCCGAGTGTGAATCCTTACACGCCGGGAGATCTCTGGCGCGAGATCAGCCACTACGGGAGCTCGCCCGCGACCGCGCAGACCTTTGTGCAGGATCACGGCGAAAAACTGTATCGACGCTCAATGTATACTTATTGGAAGCGGACTGCGCCGCCGCCGAACATGGCCGCCTTCGATGCACCGAACCGGGAAGTGTGCACGGTCTCGCGCCCGGACACCACGACCCCACTGCAGGCGCTGGTCACGCTGAACGACCCGCAATTCGTGGAAGCAGCGCGCGGGTTTGCGGAGCGCGTCCTCGCGCGCGGCGGCGACGACGCCGCGAAGCTGCGATGGGCCGTCCTCGAATGCACATCGCGCGAGGCGCAGGCCAGTGAGATGGCCGTCCTGCAAAAAACGCTCGCGCGCGAGCGCGTCCGTTACACCGCTGACCCGCGCGCCGCGGCTAAATTCCTCGCCGTCGGTGAGTCGGCGCGCAACACGAAGCTCTCACCCGCCGAGCATGCCGCGTGGGCGCAGGTTGCGACGCTCCTCCTTAACTTGAGCGAAACCGTTACACGCAACTAACCCGCCAGAAATTCCTCCGAATGAGCAGCCGCAAAAAGGCGCAAAAATTATCTGTCCTGCCGATGGAAGCATTCCGTGCGCCTATAGGCGCCTTGCGAGCTTCCATCGCCCTCCGATTCTTTGCGCATTTTTGCGGCCAATCCTCCTGACCAAGCCTGTCATGCACACTCCGATTCACGAACGCCTCCAGCACCTGACCCGCCGCACCTTTCTCGGCGATGTCACGCGCGGTATCGGCACGATGGCGCTCGGTTCGATGCTCTTCCCGGGGCTCGCGCAAGCGGCCAACGACGCCGCGAGCGGCGTGGTCGGTGCGACCAAGCTCCCGCACTTCGCACCGAAAGCGAAACGCGTGCTCTGCCTTTTCCAGAGCGAGGGATTTTCGCACGTCGACTTGTTCGACGACAAACCGACGCTGCAGAAATTCGCGGGACAGGAGCTCCCAGCGTCCATCAAAGGCACGCAACGGCTCACCGGGATGACGTCTGGTCAGAAGGGCTACCCGGTGGTGCCGCCGCTGATGAGCGGGAAAAAATGCGGCAAGCACGGCACGTGGATCAGCGATATGATCCCGCACATTCAGACGATCGCGGACGACATCTGCATCATCAAGAGCATGTATACGGAGGCCATCAACCACGACCCGGCCGTCACGTATATGAACACGGGCAATCAGCAGCCCGGCTACGCCAGCATGGGTTCGTGGGTGAGCTACGGGCTGGGCAGCGAGAACAAGAATCTACCCGCCTTCATTGCGATGGTATCTCAGGGCACCGGCAAGAATCCCGGCCAACCGATCTTCTCGCGGCTCTGGGGCAACGGTTTCCTGCCCTCCTCGCACCAGGGTGTGGGGCTGCGGCCGGGCGCCAATCCGGTGCTGTATCTGAATAATCCTGACGGCGTTGATCCCGCGCAGCGTCGCGCGTTGCTTGATGATCTGGCGCAGCTCAACCAACAACGTGCGGCCGAGTTGGGCGATCCCGAGACGCTCGCGCGCATCAGTGCCTACGAGATGGCGTATCGGATGCAGACCTCCGTGCCGGAGCTCACTGACATCAGCGGGGAATCCGCGGCGACGCTCGAGGCCTATGGTCCGGAAGTGAAGCGGCCCGGCAGCTATGCGGCGAACTGCCTGCTCGCCCGCCGGCTGCTCGAGCGCGACGTGCGTTTCGTTCAGCTCTTTCATCGCGGCTGGGATCAGCACATCGCGATTGCGCGGCAACTGCCGAACCAGTGTCGCGATGTCGATCAGCCGACCGCGGCGCTGGTGAAGGATCTGAAGCAGCGCGGGCTGCTCGACGACACGCTCGTTATGTTTGTCACGGAGTTTGGCCGCACGGTGTTCTCACAGGGGAAACTCGGCGACCCAGGCATGGGCCGCGATCACCACGGGCGTTGTTTCACGGTCTGGCTCGCGGGTGGCGGCATCAAGCCCGGCGTCGAATACGGTGCGACGGATGATTTCTGTTACAACATCACCGAGAATCCCGTGCACCTGCGCGACCTGCATGCGACAGTGCTGCACTGCCTCGGGATCGATCACGCGCGCTTCTCGCATAAATTCCGCGGCTTGAACACCCGCCTCACCGGCGTCGAGGAAGCGCACGTGGTGAAGGGGATTCTGGCGTAAGGGCGTTGAGGAGGAAAACCGCTAATGATTTCACCAATGGGTGAAATCGTGGTGATGAAGCTCGGCTCATCGCCTGCGCAATGGATCAAGGGCCCGCTAATCGCGAGCAGTTCAGTCGGCGATAGCAGACCTGGTGTGATGGCGACATGGAATACGGAATGCTCCGACCTTTCTCATGAGCCGGCTAGAACAGGACGTTTTGTATGAACTGGTTCACGTGTTCAGGAATTTCGCGATGGCGCCGCACGATGACGACGACAAGTCGGTCGCGCGACGTTTGGCGCCTTCAAGAAAGAATCCGCGACTTCTTCGGCCAAGACGCGGACGCGCCGACGTTCGACCGGCTGGCTGCAAAATTCAGTGACCATCAAGGGCGAGTTTTGACGTGGCGTGAAAAACTCCCACGCTCTGGGCTGAATTTGCCGATGCTCGACCGACGCCCCGCCTTATCCCGCATTGTCGCTCGCGTGCTCACGCTCGCGGTATCGTGCGGTGCTACGTGGGTGGCGCGCGGGGCTGAGACGACCACCATCGACTTCGGCCGCGACATCCTGCCGATCCTCTCGAACAACTGTTTCCACTGTCACGGCCCGGATGAGGGCGAACGAAAAGCCAAGCTCCGACTCGACACGCACGCGGGCGCGCTCGGAGTGGGCAAGAGCGGTGCGACGGTTGTCGTGCCCGGAAAACCCGCGGAGAGTGAGCTGATCCTGCGCATCACCTCGAAGCACGAGGACGAGGTGATGCCGCCGCCCGAAGCAAAGGAAAAGCTCACGGCGAAACAGATCGCGTTGCTCACGCGCTGGGTCGAGACCGGTGCGGGGTGGGGCAGCCACTGGGCGTATCAGCCGCCGCAGCGTCCGACTCCACCGGCGGTCAGTGCGCCGGCGGCGCGCGTGCGGTCGCCCATCGATGCCTTCGTGCTGGCGCGCCTTGAGCGCGAGCGGCTGACGCCCTCACCAGAAGCGGACCGCCGCACGCTCGCGCGACGACTCAGTCTCGATCTAACCGGTTTGCCCCCGGAGCCGGCGGCCGTGGAAGCGTTCGCGCAGGATGGGCGGACCGATGCCTACGAGCGATTGGTAGATGGACTGCTCGCATCGCCGCATTTCGGAGAGCGTTGGGGTCGGCACTGGCTCGATCTCGCGCGCTACGCCGACAGCGCGGGGTATCTCAACGACACGCTTCGACCCTACGCTTATCTTTATCGCGACTGGGTGATCGATGCGGTGAACCGGGATTTGCCGTTCGACCAGTTTACGATCGAGCAGCTCGCCGGCGACCTGGTGCCAAATGCCACGGTCGAGCAGAAGATCGCAACGGGGTTTCATCGCAACTCGCTCAAGAACGACGAGGCGGGTGCGGATCTCGAGCTGGATCGGACCAAGGCCGCAGTGGATCGCACGGCGACGACCGGTGCGGTGTGGCTGGGACTCACGGTCGGCTGCGCGGAGTGTCACACGCACAAATACGATCCGATCACGCATCAAGAGTTCTACCAGCTCTACGCGTTCTTCAACTCGACCGCGGAGCGCGATGTGCCGGCGCCATCGCCGGAGGAGCTGGCGGAATTCGATCGAAAGCAGGCTGCGTGGGAGAAAGAGCGGCAGCGCCTCGACACGCCGTTGCGCGAGTATGTGGCGACGCTCGTCGGCGCGAAGTCCGAGGCGTGGGAAGCGGCTCTGCAGCGGCCGGCCGAGCGCTGGACGGTGCTCGCGCCCGAGGAGATCACGACCATCACGGAAGACGAGGAGCGCATCGGCGCGGCGAATACAGACCACTCGTTCACCACGGGCGCGAAGGATCCCGTGCGCACGCGCTACGTCGTGAAGGCGCCGCTGAGCCAACAGGGCGTGACCGGCCTGCGACTCGAAGCGTTGGCCGATCTCGGCCAGAAAGCGGGTCGCGCGCGGAGTGGGGATTTCAATTTGGCGGAATTTTCCGCGATGCTGAAAACGCCCGATGGCGCGCAGCACAAGCTCGAGCTCGCTCAGGCGCGGGCGGATTTCGAGGTCAAGTCCGCGCCGGCGAAAGACACTCTCGACGGCGACAATACCACGGGTTGGAGCGTCACGGGCAAGACTGACGCCTCGCACGTAATCGTCTTCGAGCTGAAGCAGCCGCGGGATTTTCCGGAGGGTTCGATGCTCTACGTCGAGCTCGAGCACCGAATCACCGGCGTCCTGACGCGGTTCCGATTGGCGGCAACGACGGGCGGCTTGCCGCTCACGGCGAGCACGCTGCCCGACAACGTGGTTGCGATTCTCGACCGGCCGGCGGCGGAGCGCAGCGCCGAGCAAAAGTTCGACCTTGCGCGCCATGTCGCGCGTGAGGCGGATGAAGGCGGCAAGGCGTTGTTCGCGCCGCTGGCGGCGCATTTCGCCAAGCAGCCCGAGTATCCGAAGACGGCGGCGCCGATCCTCGTCACACACGAGCGCAAAACCCGCATCCATCTACGCGGCGAATACCAGCAACCCGGCGACGAGGTGGCACCCGGAACGCTGGCGGTGTTGCCGCCGTTGGCGAGCCGCGGGCCGCGCGCGGATCGGCTGGATCTGGCGCGCTGGCTCGTGGACCCGGCCAACCCGCTCACCGCGCGGGTGACGGTGAATCACATTTGGAAACATCTTTTCGGGCAGGGTCTCGTGGCGACGGTCGATAACTTCGGCGCGCTCGGAGACCGACCCTCGCATCCGGAGCTGCTGGACTACCTCGCGACTGAATTCGTGCGGCTCGGCTGGAGTCGGAAACAACTCATCCGCGCGATTGTGACCTCGGCGACGTATCGACAATCTTCGCACGGACGCGCGGAGCTGTATGAGCGCGACCCGCTGAACGTGCTGCTCGCGCGGCAGGGCCGTCACCGGCTCGAAGCGGAAGCGGTGCGCGATGTGTTTCTCGCCAGCAGTGGGCTGCTCAATCGGAAGATTGGCGGGCCCAGCATTCATCCGCCGCTGCCGGCGTTTGTGATGGCATTTGGCCGCAACAGGTCGTGGCCGGAGTCGAAGGGCGCCGAGAAATATCGCCGCGGGATGTATATTCACCTGCGACGCAATGTGCCTTACCCGATGCTCACGACCTTTGACGCATCGGATGCGAGCGTGGCGTGCCTGCGGCGGGAACGCTCCAATTCTCCGCTGCAAGCGCTCACATTGTTGAACGATCCGGTCTTCTTCGAGTGCCACGAGAAGCTGGGGCAGCAATTGGCGCAGATGTCCGCCGACACGACCGTGGAGGCGCGGTTGCGCCATGCGTTCGAGCTGTGTCTCTCGCGGCCGCCGGCGCGGACGGAGTTGGAGGCGATGCGCAGTCACTTTGACGACCAACTGCGGCTGACCGAAGGAAACCAGACGCTGGCCTACGTCGCGGCGGCGCGTTTGATCATGAATCTCGATGAATTCATCACGCGCGAGTGATGTTCGTATGGATGCAGCTTGGAGGGGCGCAGACTTGCTGCGCCCTTGCGTTCGCTCGCAGAAAGGGCGCAGCAAGTCTGC
>JANPIT010000702.1:0-3127 GCA_031425115.1 Opitutaceae bacterium
CGATCCGCAATTCGATGGTGCGATGTTCGAGCCCGAGGAAAAAGTCGACGTCGCGACCGAGTCATTCGTCAGTGCCGGCCTCGCCCCGTCTCTCCCCCTCCGGCAACCCCCGCCCCTGCCGGCCGCGAAACTCACGCCCGCCTCCGCCACCGCGGCCGTGGCCTCCGTCGGCACACTCACGCCCGAACAAATTGCGAACGCTCACCTGCTGCTGGAGTCCACTCCCGCGCGTCTGCGCGACGCCGCGCACGATCCCGTCGAGGCGCCCATCCTCGTCTATGCCATCCTGCTCGGCGACGACGTGAACCTGCGGGCAAGCCAGCGCGCCATGGTCGCGGCCCGCGGGGGCGAGACCGCGGTTCGCGTGCTCGATGAGTTGTCGGCCCAGGCGCTCCGGCCGGAACACAAGCTCCCGCTGCTGCAACTCGCACTGCCCGTCCTCCGGCGGATCGCGCCGACCGCTCTTGATGCTTTTCTGGATACGCTCGACGCGCTCGTCCACGCCGACGGCCACGTTTCGACCTTTGAATTCGCGCTGCAAAAATTGCTCGTGCACACGCTCGCTCTCGGCCGCGCGCCCGGCGCCGCGGTCGTGCAGTATCACTCGTTTCACGCCGTCGCGGACGAGATCTCAATCGTCCTTTCGGCGCTCGCCCACGCTGCCACCCACGATGCGCCGTCCGCCCGCTCGGCGTTTGCGGCCGGTGCGGCTCAGTTGAAGCTCGTCGAAGCGCGGCTGGTTTTCATCGATGCCGGCGCCGCAGATCTCACGGCGCTCGAAGGCGCACTCGACAAACTCGCCCGCGCCAGCGGCGTCGTCAAACAGCGCACACTGATCGCGGGTGCCCAAGTCGTCGGCGCCGACGGGCAGCTCCTAATTACCGAAGCGGAGTTACTGCGCGCCGTGGCCGCTGCCCTCGATTGTCCGATGCCACCACTGGTGGCGTAAACGGCAAGGGTCGCCCCGCCGTATCGCTCAAGTCACCCCGCGAGCCGACGGTGGTCTCGCCAGGATTTCGGTCGCTTTCGATTCATCGAAGGCCCCGTCCCATTTCGACACCACCAGCGTCGCGACGGTGTTGCCGATGAAATTCGTGATCGCGCGCGCCTCGGACATGAACCGATCCACGCCGATGATCAGCGCGATACTCTGCCAGGGGATCACGCCCGTGGTCTGGAGCGTCGCGGCCAGCACGATGAACCCGCTGCCGGTTACGCCTGCCGCACCCTTTGATGTGAGCAGCAACACCCCGAGCAAGCCAAGCTGCTGACCCAGGCTGAGCGTGACATCGATCGCTTGCGCGAGAAAGAGCGCGGCCATCGTCAGGTAGATGCAGGTGCCATCGAGATTGAAGGAATAACCCGACGGCACGACGACGCCCACCACCGGCCGTGAGCAACCGATCCGCTCCATTTTTTCCATCAAGCCGGGCAACGCCGATTCTGACGACGACGTGCCGAGCACCAGCAATAACTCTTCGCGGACATAGCGGATGATCTTCCACAATCCGAAACCCGCGAGGCGCGCGATGCCGCCGAGCACCACCACGATGAAGATCGCGCAAGTCAGGTAAACGCACGCGAGCAGGAATCCGAGCTGCGCCAGTTTGCCGACGCCGTATTCGCCGATCGTAAACGCCATCGCGCCCGCCGCCGCCAGCGGCGCCGCCTTGGTCACGATGCCGACGATGCCGAAGAACACGCGCGCCACCTCGTGCAGCAGATTCAACACCGGACGGCCGTGGTCCCCCAGTCGGCCGAGGGCGATGCCGAAGAGGATCGCGAGTAGCAGGACTTGCAGAATCTCACCTTCGGAAAACGCGCTCACGAATGTCTTCGGAATGATATGCAGCAGAAACTCCACCGTGCTCATCTGATTCGACGCCGTGGCGAACTTCGCGACGCTGCCCGCGTTTTCCTGAAGCTTCACTGGATCCGCGTGAAACCCGGCGCCCGGCGTAAAGGTGTTGGCCACCACGAGGCCGATCACGAGTGCCAGGGTCGTCACAATCTCGAAGTAGATCAGCGCCTTCCCGCCGACGCGGCCGATGCGCTTCAAATCGCCCATCCCGGCGAGGCCGACCACCACGGTGGAGAAGATGATCGGCCCGATCAGCATTTTCACGAGGCTCACGAACGCGTCGCCGAGCGGCTTCAACTTCACGCCCCACTCCGGCGCCAGGTAGCCGAGTAAGCCCCCGAGGAAAATCCCCACGAGCACTTGAATATAAAGGGTGTTGCGCGGTCGCGAGGGAGCGGGGACCGCCGCTGGATCGGGGTGCATCGGCGCGGACGCTGAGGACCTGTAAACGCCACGTCAAAGCAAGTCCGTTCAAAGGCGTTGCATCGCGCTTCCCTCGTAGTTTTTCTCCGACGCAACCCCGTGGGCGTTTCTCCGCAACTTACCTGAAACCGCCCTCCCCCCGGAACGTCTCCGACCACAGCTCGTAACCCCACCTCGCCCTCTCATCTCACTGGAAGCTTCACCATGTCATCCCACGACGAACCGCTTGATCATCTCGAAAACCACAACCATCCGTGCTGCGGTGTCTCGACGAATTTCGAGGACTACTTCCTGACCCGCCGCCAGTTTCTGGGCCGCATGGGCATGGGCCTCGGCGCGCTCTCACTCGCGCACATCCTGGATCCGCGCGACCTCGTCGCCGCCCAACCGGGCGCCGCGATCGGCCCCGGCCCACTCACTCCGCGTCCCGCGCATTTCGCGGGCAAGGCGAAATCGGTCATTCACATCTTCGCGTCCGGCGCTCCATCGCACATCGATACGTGGGATCCGAAGCCGATGCTCAACAAGATGAATGGCAAATCCATCATCGGTGAAGAGCTCGCGCTGGGCTCACCTTTCAAGTTTTCCAAATACGGCCAGTCCGGCCTCGAGGTCAGCGAGGTTTTCGCCAAGACCGGCGCCTTCGCGGATGACCTCGCGGTCATCCGCTCGATGCACACGGATATCCCGGCTCACGAGGTCGCGACCGTGTTCATGAACACAGGTTCCGTTCGCGTGCCGAAGCCCAGCATGGGCTCGTGGCTCGTTTACGGCCTGGGCACCGAAAACCAAAATCTCCCGGGCTTCATCGCTCTCCGCGGCGGCGGCCTGCCGAATGGCGGC
>JANPIT010000703.1:0-1915 GCA_031425115.1 Opitutaceae bacterium
CTCGCCCTACCTCCCAGCCTCGCTTCTCGTCGCAGCAACGACCCCCTTTATCGGCTTCTTCCTCTACCGCGTAAACCATCCGGCGTTTTTCAGCCTCTGCTACGCCCCCTGGCCGCTCTATTGCCTGGTGTGTATCGCCCAAACGGTGACACGGCGCGGTCTCGCCCTTGGCTGCGCCGGCCTCGTCGTCGCCAATCTAGCGCTGATGAACAGCGGCACCGTGAAAGAAGCCTACATGCTGCTCGCCTGTGTGAATTTCTCCGGCGCCTGCGTCCTCCTCGCCAGCCCTGCCTCGTGGCGTGAGCGACTCATCAAGTTCGCCGCGCTGGCGTGGGCCGGAGTGGTCTTCGTGCTGATCACCGCGCCGATCTGGGCCACGTTCCTCCAAACCCTGAAGAGCGCCTACACCGGCTACAACGCCGTCAGCGCCTACCAGATTCAGCCCACGCTACTCCTCGGTCTATTCGACGAAATTTTCTATCGGCCCCTCATGCAGCACAACCGCGTCTTCAGCCCCTCGCTGAATTTCCTGCTGTTGCTGGGCCTGCTCTATTTTCTCGCGACCCTTCGCCTGCAATTCGCCCAACGCACCGTGATGGCGCTCGCCGTCAGCTCCTTACTCCCGCTGGCCCTCGCCTTCGGCCTGATCTCGCCGCAGTGGATCACCACGTTGCCCTTCCTCGGCAACATCGCGCACCTCGACAACACGTTTTCCTGCGTGCTCATCGTGCTCTGGTCCGTCCTCGCCGGCGTTGGCTTCGCTACCGCTCTCCAGCGCCTCGGCACGCGCGATGGCCGTCACGATCTCATCATCGCCGGTCTGCTGTTGTTGGCCCTCGTCTTCGGTTGGGTTGGTTTTCGCCAGGCCGCGCACCGGCCCATCTACGGCCCAATTTTCACCGTGCATCAACCCGGTCAGGTGCTCTCGATTCATCCCTTCATCTGGGACTATCTGGCCGTGATGTTGGCCGCCGCCGCCGTCATCGCCATCGTCGCGCAGGGCGGATTCGCGCGTCGCTCCTTTGGCCCTGCGCGCACCCTGCTGATCGTGCTGTGCGTCGCGGCGCTGCTGTGGCGCCATGGCCTGCACGCAAGCAACGTCGGGTTCGAATCGTTCACCAGCCGGCCCACGGAACGCGTTAACTTTCACGCGCGCTCCGGCGCGATGGATCACGCACGCACCCTGCACGCGCGCGAGCCAGGCCGAGGCTTCGGTTTCTACGGCCATTTTCACCCCGGCTGGACGGGCACCTATGGATTGGAAACCGTGCACGGCCCCGACGCCCTCGTGAATCCCTACATGCGCGAACTCGCCTCCGCCTCGGGCGTCCAGCGCATGTGGGACTGGCGGCTCTACGCCGAGCCTCAGGATATAGCCCAAGTCCGCCCGATCTTCGACGCACTCAACGTCCGCTACTATTTTGATCTGAAGACACAGCATCCCGCCCTCGCCCAATCACTGCGCAAGGTCCACTCCGCCGATCTCGATATCTACGAGAGCCCCTCCGTGTGGCCGCGCGCCTTCTTCACCGATCGGATCGATAGCTATGATCAAACCGCCGAGTTCGTCGCCAAAGCCCGCGGAGCTGACGGTCGCCCCTTCGCCGCCGCGCAGCGCAGCGACGCTCCGACCCAAGCCGCCATCGCCGCCATCCCGAGCGATGTCGCCACCCGCACGGTGACGCCCGCGGCGAACTATCGCCTCACCGAAAACACCACGAGCTTCACCGTGCAGGCGTCGGCCGCCGGCATCATCGTCCTCAACGAGGTGCTCTGGCCCGGCGACTTCCGCGCGGAGGTGAATGGCAAAAAAGCGACCATCCTGCGCGTCAACCACGCCTTCCGCGGCTTGGTGGTCCCCGCCGCCGGCGAGTATCGCGTGACCTTCGCGTATCGGCCAAAAAACTACCCGCGC
>JANPIT010000704.1:0-9629 GCA_031425115.1 Opitutaceae bacterium
GGGGGCCGCGGCGGCCCCCCCGCGGGGGGGTGGGCCCCCCGGGGGGCGGCCCCCGCGTCTCCAGTCGGAAGCGCCGGGCGGGCCGACTGGCTCTGGCTTTAGCGGCTCGACGCCGTAGCTAACGTCTCGGTGTGCTCGGGCGAGGTCGGGCGGTCGGCGGTCTTCCGGAAGCTCCGCCATTTATCGAGCGGCAGATTTCCCAATGCGATCATCGCGAGTTGGGATAGCGCGAAGGAGATGAGTGCCACGAAGGCAGCATCGGTGAAGCCGTAGCTGTGCAGGCCGACGCCGAGCATGTTGGTGCCGAACCAGCTCCAGGCAGTCGCGATGTTGCCGCCGATGGCGAGGCACATGAGGCCGCGCTGCTTGATCATGCCACCCCAACGGGCGTGCAGGATGATGGCGTTCCAGATTACGATGATGAGCGCGCCGTTTTCTTTCGGGTCCCAGCCCCAGAAGCGGCCCCAGGATTGATCGGCCCAGATCCCGCCGAGGATCGTGCCGACAAAACTGAAGAGCGTCGCGAAGCACACGATGCCGTAGACCATGCGCGAGATGGAATCAGCGGTCGCTTTGTCCAGCGACTTGGTGAACACGCCGCGGCAGATGTAGATGAGCGCGAGGAAGCCGGCGAGGAAGGTGGCCGAATAGCCGGCGGAAACGACGACGACGTGTGTCGCGAGCCAGAAGTTCGAGTCGAGGACGGCGCGCATCATCTCGAGGGTATCGCCGCTGAGCGAGAGATGGTGGGCGATGATGAGGGTCACGACGCCGATGGCGCCACCGGCCACGCTGCCGATCGCGTTCTTGAAGAACCCCTCGAGTATCAGGCAAAGTGTGACAGCGCCCCAGCCGATGAAGGGCGCGGACGAATAGAGGTTCGTAACCGGCGGACGGCCCTCCAACCACATGCGGGTGAGGATGCCGGCCGTGGTGAGCGTCCACGCGAGCACCAGGAGGTAGAACGCGGATTTGCGCAGCGGCTCGCTGAAGCCAAGCCAGGAGAAAACACCGAGGAAGAAGACGAGGCCGAAGATCAGGTTGGCGCGGTAGAACGGTTGCGCGGCGTTGAATCGCGCCTCGACCTGGCCCTTGCTGAGTTGCGGCGCGAAACGTTTTTCGAAGTCGGCGCGGAAGAGACCCAGGAGCGTGTTGAACTGCTCCGGCTTGTTGTTGCGCCAGGAGTGGCCGAAGCCGGCGTAGGCGAGCGCGGCGGCGTTCACGCGGCCGGAGCGAAACGTCTCGAGCAGGGCGGGGCCGATCGCTTTCCAGTTGTTGGGATCGGTGTCGCCCGGCTCGGGCGGCACGGCCAGAAGCAGGTTGTTCACGTTCGCCATGTCGACGATGGGCTCGCTGATCGCGATGGCGGCGGCGGCGGCGGCTTCGTCGTGTGGCTGCTTGTTCATCTTGGCGCTGACCGCGGCGCGCCACGGCCCGACGTTTTCCTGCAGCTTCATCAAGTCGCCGAGGAAATCCTTATTGCCAGGTGAGACGAAGGCGTGGCGCAGGCGCTGATAGTGCACGAGATTGCCGTAAAGCTGCATCACGGCGCTCTGAAACGGCGAACGGGCGGGGCCCTCGGTCTGGCCGGCGAGCTTCGCTTGGCGGTCGAGCTCGGCGAAACTCTTCGAGAGCTGGTTGTAGGCGAAACGCTTTTTGCCCTGACCGTCTTCCATGCTGAGACCGAAGAGCGCGAGGAGGTCGGGGTGAACGATCTCGAAGGTCTGGTAGGTGTCGGCGAGCTCTTGGCGGAAGCTGACGTCCAGCAGCCACTCGATCGGTTGGAGCTTACGATCGTCGGGCGTGGTGACGGGCTGACGGCCCTGCAATTGCAAGAGCGAGGAACGCGCGACCGTATCCAGGGGCTTGATGCGGCCGTTGACGAGGATCGGCAGGCGGCCGAAGCCGTTGACGTCGAAGTCGGCGGGGTTCTTCGGCGTGCGGAGGGTCGAGAGGGAATAGCCGACAGCGAGCAGCAGAACGAGGATGGGGAAGAGCTTCTTCATGCGAGGGAGGGGCGCGGAGCGCGGCGCTTGCCGATGAAGGCGAAGAGGTGGATGCAGAACTGCCAGGTGAGGCCGAGGGTCATCAGGCTGCAGGCGATGTAGGGGATGAGCCAGCTGGGGTTGCGGACGACCTGGAGCACGGTGACGTCGTCGCGGCCCGGTTCGAAGCTGGCCTGATAAAACGTGAGGCCGGCGTAGCGCAGCGGGTTGTTCATGTAGATCAGGACTTCGCGGTCATCGACGCCGTTGGGCGTGTTGAGGCGGATGCGACTGGAGAAGAATTTCGGCAGATCGGTGCCGGCGAAGCGGTCGTGACTGAACTTCAGCAGGGTGAGCGCGAACGGTTTGTAGGCGCGGGTCGAGCGCAGGGCGATGGTGTAGGTGCGGCCACCGTGCTCGATCTTCTGCGGCGAGAGTTGGTGGCCTTCACTGTCGAGCGGCGCTTGCGAGACGAGCCAGGTGCCGAGCGAGCCTTGGGCGCCGACCAACTCGACGAAGGCGGTGGGCCAGTTGCGCTCGTTCTGCTTGTAAGTCATCGGCGCGGGCGAAGCGACGAGTTGCAAGCCTGAGCCGGTGGTGACGAGTGCGGTGTCGCCGATGGTGGTGGCGTTGTCGACCATCGGGCCACGCATGCGCAGGCCCGAGTTGGGATAGTGTTTTTTCGGGACGATCCGGAATGGCAGTTTCGGATGTTGCACGGTTTCGCCGCGGGCCAGGAAGTGCTCAGGAATAGCGACCACCTCATCAAACGCCGCATCCGTCGTGTCGGTGATCGCGAGTTCGTTATCGTGGTAACTTTCCGAGTAGTTCTTCGTTTCGCCCTGCACGAGGCGCATGCTGTAATCTTCCTGCCAAAGACCGCTCAGCAGCTCTCCCACCAGGAGGAGGATCAGTCCGATATGTGTGAGCTCGATGCCGAACTTCTTCCAGCCGCGCTTGAAGCGGTAGATGTGTGCGGCGAGCAGGTTGATGAGGAGCAGGCCGCCCACCGCGTAGCCGCCGGGCAGCGGAATGTAGAGCGGGCCGATTTTCCAGATCGCGATGAAGGAGCGGAAAAATTGTTCCTGCACGGTCCAGATGCCGAGCTCCACTTGAGCGAGCGTGCCGGCGAACACGAGGATCATGCCGAGGACGAGCAGGACCACCGTCAGTCTGAGCGAGACGATGAAATCGCGGACGTGACGAATTGCGGGACTCATTTCGCAGCAGCTGGGGCCTTGATCGTATCGAGGAAGGCGGCGAACGCGGCCTTTTCTTTCACGACGATGGCGTCGGGACCCGTCACTTTGACGAACCACGTGGCGCCGGCGTGCGGGATCATCGCGCCGAGGATGCGTGTGGGCACGCCCTGCGCGGTGCCCAAGATATCGACCACGGTGAAGCGGAGGCCGTTGCGCTCCATCCGTTGTGCCGTGGACTCGAAGTCGGCTTGCGCGATCGGCGGGAGCTCGATCTGTCCGCGCCACCGGTTGAGATTGGCGAGGTCACCCCCGACACTTCCCGGAAACGCCGTGATGGAGAGGTCCGCTTCGCCCGCGACGCCGTCGGCTTTCAGAACATAGCTGCCTTTCCGCATCGAGGAGCCGGTCTTTGCGGTCCAGTGGGCGGGGGCGGTCCATACGAGATCGGCGCCACTCGCCGTCGCGACGGCGGTGTTGGCCATCGGATTGGCCGAGGCGGCTGGGGCCGGAGCCTTGGCCGGGGCGGGAGTGGGCGCAGCCGGCGTAGCGGTTGCGGCCGACTTAGCCTCGCCGGCGGGCGGGGTTTCCTTGGCCACGCGATAGGTTTCGACGGATGGCTTGCTGCATGCGGGGAGCAATAGAGTCGCAGCAGCGAGGAGGAGCGAGAGACGCGAAGCGATCATGGAGGATTACTACTCGCCGTGCCCGGAGAAATATTCAAATCAAACCGGCCGCACGCGCGGGCACTTTCGTGCGGGGCGGTGCACGTTTTCACTCGATGCAGCGCCGGGTTTCGTAATCCTGACCAAGCTGTTACGCTTTGTTGCGTGCCCGGTTGTCCGTCGCCCCCTTCCTTTTCTCGACACACCACCATGAAATTCACCCCTGTTCGTAGTCTGCTACTCCTCGGCGCGTTTTGCGCCTCTGTCCTCGGTGCGGCCGCCCAAATCGTTGAGCTTCGCGCCACGATCAATGCCGCGCAGGAAAACAACCCCGCCAACACGTCACCGGCGGTCGGCACGGCGATCATGCACTACAATTTCGCGAACAATACGTTCGATCTGATGGTTTCCATCACGGGAATGACGAACACCGCCACGGCTTCGCACATCCATGAGGCGGCGGCGGGCGCCAACGGCCCGGTTGTGACGAACCTTGGCGGTGAGGCGGTTTACACGCGGTCAGGTAACACGCTCACCGCGACCTTCTATGACGTGCGCCACCTCGGCACGCCGGCAACGCTCCTGCAGAGCGGCACCTACTTCAACATTCACTCGGCTCAATATCCCGGCGGCGAAGTCCGCGGTCAGTTCATTCCGCGCCCGGTGCGACTCGTCGCCAATCTCGACACCGCGCAGGAGCAGGCCGCGTTTCCTGCGGTGAATCTCTCGACGGTTAATAATTTTGGTGGCGCCATTATGACTTACGACCCGGTCGCGAACACGATCAGCCTGCGCCACTCGCTCTTCAATTTCACCAACACGCTGAACAATTCGCACATCCACGAGGGCGGCTTTGCCGTCAGTGGCCCCGTGCGCACAAACTTGGGCAACAACGCCGCAGCGGGTGGTTATTCCTCGACCAACGGCTACATCGCGGGCGCACACGACATGGCGTTCACGGGCGACCCGGTCGCACTGCTCAAAGGTGACATGTATCTGAATTATCACAGCACCACCTTTGCCGGAGGCCAGCTCCGTGGTCAGCTCTCCGTTTCGAGCGAGACTCCCAGCACGCGTCTGGTGAACACCGCGCTCCGCGGTTTCGTCGGCACCGGCGATCAGGTCCTGATCGGTGGCTTCGTCGTGCAGGGTGCGGAGCCGGTGCGCGTGATCGTGAGCGCGAAGGGTCCGTCGCTGTCGGCTTTCGGTATTACGGGTGGCCTCGCCAATCCGCGGTTGGCGCTCTACGATTCGGCCGGCCGTCTGATCGCCAGCAACGATGACGTGGGCACGCTCACCGCGGGTTCCGAGCTCGCGGGGATCACCGGTGTGCCGCGCAACGCTGTCGAGTCGGCTCTCGTGGTTGTGCTTCCGCCGGGAAACTACACCGCGATCGTTTCGGCGACGACTGGCACCGGCATCGCGCTGCTCGAAGTGACAGACATCCGCTAACGTAACGCGGAACCTCGTGCTACTTTTAGGCCCGGCGCTCTCGTAGCGCCGGGCTTTTTGTTTTGCGGAATGATTCGCGCCGGAGAATAAAGGCGCATGACCGTGGCTCCGCTGGGCGATTCCGCCGTGGTGATTACGCTGGGTGAGCGGATCGATCCGGCGATGGTGGGGTGAGTGCGCGCGGTGGTGGCAGCCCTGGAAAAGCATCCACCGGCTGGCGTCGTGGACATCGTGCCGGCGTTCGCGACCGTGGCGTTGTTTTTCGAGGGGCCGCGGGCCTGCGCGCTCGAAAACGTGGAGGTGGAATTGGCGGCGATCGTCGCGGACGCCGAGGCCGCGGTGGTGGCGGTGGATTCGCGGACGATCGAGGTGCCGGTGTGCTACGGAGGCGAGAGCGGGCCTGATCTTGCCGCAGTGGCGACGCAGGCGGGACGGACAATCGCGGAGGTCTTGGCGCTGCATGCGGGGGCCGACTACCTCGTGCACGCGATCGGATTCGCGCCGGGGTTTCCGTATTTGGGCGGGCTGCCACCGGAACTCGCAACGCCGCGGCGCTCGAGCCCGCGCGCGCGGGTGCCAGCCGGGACGGTGGGGATTGGCGGCGCGCAGACGGGTATCTATTCTTTGGAGACGCCGGGCGGATGGAACTTGATCGGCCGAACGCCGCTCGCGCTTTTCGATTCCACTCGTCCGGAACCTGCACTCCTCCGGGCCGGAGATCGCGTGAAGTTTCGCGCGATCGGCGTCGATGAGTTCGCGGCACAGTCCGCGGAGCGTGAAAGCGCCCGGGGCACTTCGCCCGGCGCCGCGCAGAGAAGCCGGGAGCCCAAGTCTTTCGCAGTGCAAGACCACCCGTTCGCGGGAGTGGAGGTGGTGCGAGCGGGGATGTTTACGACGGTGCAGGACTTGGGGCGGACGGGGCATCGCGCGAGTGGCGTGCCGTTGAGCGGCGCAGCGGATCCGGTGGCGCTGCGGCTGGCGAACCTGCTGGTGGGGAATCCCGAGAACACGGCCGCGCTGGAGTTCACGCTCGTCGGGCCGGAGATCCGATTTCACCAGGAGACGCTCGTCGCGCTGGGGGGAGCGGAGTTTGGTGCGTTGCCGTCATGGCAGCCGGTCGTCGTGCCGGCGGGCACGTTGCTCAAATTCGGGCCGGCGCGTAACGGTTGCCGCGGTTATCTCGCGGTGGCCGGCGGCATTGGTTGCACGGTGGCTCTGGGGAGTCGCAGCACTTACGTGCGCGGCGGGCTTGGAGGATGGAAAGGGCGCACGTTGCGAGAGGGCGATGTGCTTCCGGTGGCGCACGTGCGGCGCGAAGTGCAGGCGCATTGGCGAATCGATGAGCGGATCCTGCCGAAGTATTCCGACGACGCCGTCGTGCGCGTGATCGCCGGCGCGCAGGCCGCGGAATTCGCCGCGGGCGTGGCGGGGCACGGGTTTCGCGTTTCGCCACAATCCGACCGCATGGGCGTGCGACTTTCCGGGGCGCCCCTGCAGCGTTCCGGCGCGGGCGAACTGGTGTCGTCGCCGGTTGCGCCGGGCGCGATTCAGGTGCCGCCGGACGGGCAGCCGATCGTGTTGCTCGCGGATGCGCAGACGATCGGAGGGTATCCGGTGGTGGCGCACGTCGTGACGGTTGACCTGCCGGTGATGGCGCAACTGCAGCCGGGGAACCAGGTGCGCTTTCGTCAGGTGACTCTTGCCGAGGCGCGGGAAGTCTTCGCGGCACGAGAGCGGGCCCTCGGTTTATTACGCGAAGGGCTCGCGCAGAAACTTGCGTGAGGGCGGGTTCTACGCTGGGTTGGCGACGATTGACGCGCGTGTTTGCAGCGAACTGCGAGGCGGGGCGGCGGTCGAAATTTGTTCATGACCAAACGCATCGATCTCAACTGCGACCTCGGCGAAGGTGGCGCGAATGACGCAGAGCTCATGCCGTTGATCACGTCGGCCAACATCGCGTGCGGCGCCCATGCCGGGAGTCTGGAGACGATGATCGAGACGGTGGAGCTGGCGGTGAAGCATCGCGTGATGATCGGCGCGCACCCGGGCTATTTTGATTTGGAGAATTTTGGGCGCATTGAACGTGTAATTACACCGGCAGAGGCAGGCCGGCTGGTGCTGATGCAGATCGAGCAATTGTTCGAAGTGGCGGGAGCGCGACTGCGGCACGTGAAGCTCCACGGCGCGCTCTACAACCAGGTCTCGCGCGACCCCCATCTCGCGGAGGGGGTGGTGTCGGACTTGGCCCGCCTGTGGCCGGACTTGATCATCTATGCGCTGGCGGGCAGTCAGCTGGCGCGCTCGGCGAGCGCCCGCGGCTTGCGGGTGGCAGAGGAAGTTTTTGCAGATCGAACCTATCGGGCCGACGGCTCGCTGACGTCGCGGACGGAGCCGGGTGCGTTGATCCAAGATGTGGATACGGCGGCCGCGCAGGTGATGATGATGATGGAAAAGGGAGTCGTCCGGACAAGCGCGGGAACCGAACTTCCGATCACGCCGGAAACGGTCTGCGTGCATGGCGACAGCGCGCACGCGGTGACGTTGGTGAAGACCGTGCGCGCGCGCCTCGCGGCGGCCGCCATCACGGTCCGGGCTTTTGTGGCGTAACGGCGCGCCGACCGCCCGCACTCCGCCCGTTTACCGCGGGACGGCTTCGATCGCGACGAGGCACACGTCGTCGTCGAAGACCGCGCGCCCGCTATGGGCCTGCACTTCGCGAAGTAATCGGTCGCTCACCTCACCCACGGAGGTGCGTCCGGAAGCAGCGACGACCGTGCGCACCCCGGACTCGCCGAACATCGCGCCGCTGGCGTTTGTCGCTTCGAGGACGCCATCGGTGTAGCCCACGAAAAGATCGCCCGGCCCGTAGGCGCAGGTGTGACGCGTGTAAGCAAAATCTCCGATCAGTCCTGTGGCCGGCTCCGGATCGTCGGGAGCTAAACGGGCGACCGTCCCGGTGGCGCCATGGCGCACAAGCGGCGCGGGATGACCCGCGTTGCCATAGGTGAGGATGCCCGTGATCAAGTCGATGACGCCGTAGAACACGGTGGCGAACACGGGCTGGCCCGTTTGTTCGACGATCGGCATCAGACTGTGGTTCACCCCGCTCAAAACGTGGGCGGGGTCGCTCGCGCGTTCTCCCATTTCCTCGACGACGCCACGGATCAGCGCGGTGAGAAGGCCGGCCCGGACGCCGTGGCCCATCACGTCGCAAATCAGCACGCCGCAACGCGTGTCCGAGAGCTGGAGGATGTCGAAAAAATCGCCGCCCAAGGTCGTCGTCGGGATGTAACGATGCGCGAACCGCAGCGCGCTTTCCTCACCGGAGATTTCGCGAGGGAAAACTGGATACGCGCGGTTGAGAAAGGCCTCCTGGACCTGGCGCGCCATCCGGAGATCCGTCTCCATCTCGGCGCTGCGCCGGTGCAGCTCGTCTTCCGCTTTTTTGCGGCGGGTGATGTCGTGGCTGATGCCGACGAGGCCGATCAGTTGACCGTTGAGATCGCGGAGCGGGACCTTGGTGACGAGCGACCAATGGACGTCGCCCTCGGGGTCGAAGTCAGATTTTTCCTGATTGAGGATGGCGGACCCGCCGTCGAGGACCTCGCGATCGTCGGCGAGCGCCTGTTGTCCGCGTTCGCCGGGAAAAAAATCGACGGTGGTCTGCCCGAGCGTGGCTTCCTGAGTCGCGGCACCGAGCATCGCCAGGTGGGACTTGTTGTTCAGGACGTAGCGCGAAGACGTGTCTTTGACGTAGAGCCGGCTGGGCAGGTGATCGATGATGGTGCGGAGGAGGTTCCGCTCCTCCTTCAATCTTTCCTCGCTCTCTTTGGCCGCCGTCACGTCGCGGGTGAGCCCGAACGTCCCAATGATCGCGCCAGTGGCGTCGCGCCAGGGCATTTTCGTGCTGGAGGCCCAGCCCTGTTTGCCGTCGAGCATCGTGAGTCGCTCGATCTTCGAAATGATCGGCCGGCCCGAGCGGATAATCTCCTGCTCATCGGCAAACGCGCGCTCCGCGTGTTCGCGCGTGAAGAAGTCAGCATCCGACTTGCCTATACACTCGTCGGGTGACGCGGCACCGAGCGAACGCGCGTGGGAGGCGTTGTTGCGGACAAAGCGGCTTTCGCGGTCCTTAAAATAAATGCGGTCCGCGCTCGTGTCCATGAGGACACGGAGGATCGACGAGTCGAGGGACTCGGGGTCCGCAGGAGCGGGGGTCGCCGGGCTTGGGGGGACGTCGCTCATCGAAAACCGCAGACGTTGAGCGGCGGTGGGTGGCCGCGCAATGCTGCGGTTGGGGTGGTAGGGCGAACCGTCCCGGTGAGCCG
>JANPIT010000705.1:0-10782 GCA_031425115.1 Opitutaceae bacterium
CAATTCTTCCGCAGCTCGTCCATCATCGCCTGCGCGAGCGGATCCTTGTAAGGCTCGACCAACTCGTTCGTGGGCACGATGTGGTCGACCGTCGCAAAGGTGCGGTGCGGCATCGCGACCTTGAGCCCGAGGTCGCGCAGCATGCCGAACGCCTGCGGGCTCGTGACCTCGTGGATGAGGTGCGTGCCAATGAGGAGCTGAGTCTGACCGTTGGCCAGGGTGCGGACGCTGTGGGCGTCCCAGACTTTTTCAAAAAGGGATTTGGGCATGACGGAAGAGTGAAAGGGAAAGTGAGAGTGAAAGGGAATCCAGGACCGCGAGGCTATCAGAAACCCGCCATGCCGGAAAATACCCATTTTGCCGCCGGTGATGCCGCCCAAGCATCACGCTCGACACTTTCACTTTTACTCTCACTTTCACTCTCGCGATGCCGCGTGAGTATCAGCTGCCGTTCGAGATTCGCCACCTCGTCTACTTTCGTGAGGTCGCGCGCCAGCTTCATTTCCGACGGGCAGCGGAGACGCTCCATATCGCCCAACCCGCGCTCAGCCGCGCCATCGCCCAACTCGAAACCGCCCTCGACAGCGACCTGCTCAACCGCACCCGCCGCGGCGTGGAAATCACCCCTGCCGGCCAACTCCTCCTCGATCGCATCGAACCGATTCTCCGGAGCCTGGCCGCCATTCCCACGGAACTCGCCGCCTTGGCGGGCGGCCAGGTCGGTCGCGTGCGCGTGGCTTTTACCGGGCTGGCGATGGCCACCGTGCTGCCGCGCATTCTCCGCGAGTTCCACGCGCGGCATGCGGGTATCCGCCTGGAACTGACGGAGTCGCCCACGTCCGCGCAGCTCGCCGCACTCCAAGCCGGCGAAATCGCCTGCGGGTTTTTCCATCCCGATGCTCCGATGCCCGGCTTGCGCACGCGACTGCTGCTCCGCGAGCGCAACGGCATCTTGTTACCCGCCGCGCACCCCCTCGCTCGGCGCACCGCTTCGGGCGCCGCCCTCCGTCTCCGCGAATTGGCGGCGACGCCCTTCGTGCTGTTTCCACGGCCGCACAATCCCGGCTTCTACGACCGCATCCTCGCGGCCTTTGCCACCGCCGGCATCACACCTCGCATCGCCGAGGAAATCTGGCCACGCGCCAACGGGATCGGCCTCGTGCGCGCAGGGCTCGGGGCGACATTCATGACGCCGTCCGAGGCGCAGCACCTCCCTCCCGAAGTCGTCTTCCTCCCGCTCAAAGGCCCCGCGCCCGAGAGCCGACTCGTCCTCGGCTGGCGTCACTCTGCCACGCCCGACCCGGCACTCACCGCATTCTTGCACATCGCGGACGCACGCTAACCGACCGCGCGGCGCGAAATTTAGCGGTCTACGTAAACGTGCGTAGCGCCGCAACCCGGCGTTGACCCTGCCCAATCCCGCCCCGTGGAATCGAATGATGGCGCTCCCCATTCTAGCGAGGTCCGCCGCGCATTGGACGCTCCGCGTCCTGGTCGCGGTCATCCTCGTTTCGCCTGTGTGGGCGAGCACCCGCGAGCTCGGACGGCCCTTCATCGAGAACTTCACGGCCCGCGATTATCACGGCCGGCCTGTGCTCTTCAGTGGCGTGCAGGACGAGCAGGGCCTGATGTATTTCGTCAACTTCGGGGCAGTCGTCGTCTACGACGGCCGCACGTGGGAATACATTCCCGTCTCTGATGGTCCGCTCCTGCGCGTCTTCCCAATGCCGGATGGGAGCATGTTCGTTTCGCCGATCGACGACTTCGGCCGCCTCGCTCGCGACTCTGCTGGTAAATGGCGTTACGAAAGCTATCGCGACCGCCTCCCCGCCGAAGTGCGGCCTCCCGGTCGCGTGTGGAACATCGTGCGCGACGGCGCGGACGTGTTCTTCTCGACGGATCAGGCGATCGTCACGCTGCAGGGCGGCGATCCCGCGCGCACAAGTATCTGGCGGCAGCCAAGCGTCACCGGGCTGCCCCCGCCACGCCACGCGCAACAAGCGGTCCTCGCGTTGCGCACCGCGACCGGCGCGCTCTGCTGGTTCCATCGCGGCGTCGGATTGCACGAGTATCGGAACGGAAAATACGTCCCCTACCTGCCCGATTCCGCCGCGCTGCGCGATCCGCGCATCGCCTGGATCACGAATGCCACGGATGGCACCATTCGCTTCATCTGGGACGACGGCAGCGTCTTCACGGTCGATGCCGCCGGTCAGGTCACGCCTTGGCCGCACGAAGGCCGTGCGCTCGTAGCCAACACCTTCGTGCGCTCCGCGCTGGTGCTCAGCGATGGGGGCATGTTCATCGCCACCGCGAACCGCGGCGCGCTCCTGCTCGGTCCGCGCGGCGAACTGCGCCACCACCTGCATGACGGCAACGGCCTCGAAACCAGCGCACTCAACGGCGGCTGGCTCGATCGCGACGGCGGCATTTGGGCGACGCACATGACCGGCGTGAGCCGCATCGAGCTCGATCCCCGCGCCACGCTGTTTGATCGCACCAACGGCATCGGGCGCAGCGGGCTCGTGCAGGTGCTGCGATACCAGCAGGAGCTTTTCGGCGGCAGTGACGATGGCGTTTTCCGCCTGCGGCCCGCCGACCCAGATGGGCGAAATGCCCGTTGGGAACGCCTCGAGATCGGCGCGGGCCGTATCCGCACCTTGGCGACCAATGGCACCGAACTGCTCTTTGGCACCATGACGGAATTTGGCCGCTGGGATGATCCGAAGTTCACCGTCTTCGAGAAGCTGCCGGGACAATCGGTCATCATGCAGTTCCTCGCCGGCCGGCTCCTGCTCGGCCACGATTCCGGCGTGCGCGTTTTTAACCGCGAAGGCGCAAACTGGCGGCTCGCCTTCGATATCCTCGGCATCTCCTCGCCGGTGATTTCAATCGTGCCCGAGGGCGACGACCGGGCGTGGATTGGCACGCTTACCCGCGGCCTTTTGCGCGTGCACATTCCCGTGCAGGCCCGGGCGGAACGCGACGTCACCATCACGCACTTCACCTCGCGCGACGGCGTCCCGGACGACGGGCGCGTCTCAGGCGCCATCACTTCGGAAGGTCCACTGTTCTACACGCCGGACAAATTTTTCCGCTTCGATGCCGCCACGAGTCGCTTCCGGCCGGATGAGCGCTTCCGCATCGACGGTCGGTCGGTCCGCACCACCGAAGCCTTTTTTTCCACCAACGACGGCCGGATCTTCGGCCAGTTTCAACTCACGGGCGAATCAGGCGTCGAGCAGCGGCTCGGCTGGTTTCAACCTGACGGCAACAGCGGGTTGGCGTGGCGACCGCTGCCCAATCGCTACGTGCGTCGGCTCGGACCCATCGGGGCCAGCACGGTCTATTATGAGGAGAATGCCGGCGAGCAGATCCTCTGGGCCGCGGGCTCCGATGCCATGCTGCGGATCGTGCTCGCCGAGACCAACCGCGCAGCCAAGCCCCCCACCGCGCTCATCCGCACGGCCAAACGCGGTGCTCTTTCGCTTCGCTCCGACTCGGCCAAGCTCCCACATGCGCACGAATCCATTCGCATCACGTTCGCGAGCCCCACGTTTCAGGAATCGCAGGGCCTCCGCTTTCAGACGCGGCTCCTCGGCTTCAACGCCGCCTGGTCCGCGCCGAGTGAGCGCGCCGAAGCGGAATTCACCAATCTCAACGGGGGGCGCTACACCTTCGAAGTGCGCGCCGTCGACACCGACGACCAGGTGGGGCCGGCCGCGCAGTTGGCCTTCGCCATCGCTTCACCCTGGTATTTCTCGCCGTGGGCCTTCCTTGGATACATCGCCGCCGCCGTTGCACTGGTCACAGGCTTTGTGCGCTGGCGTTTGCGAAATTCCGAGCGCGAACGCCTCCGACTCGAGCGCATCGTAGCCGAGCGGACAGCCGAGCTCGAGCTTGCCCGAGACGCCGCTGACCAGGCGAACCACGCGAAGAGTTCCTTTCTCGCCAACATGAGCCACGAGCTCCGCACTCCGCTCAACGGCGTCATCGGCTACGCGCAGGTGCTGATGAAAGACAGCGATCTCTCCCCCAAAAACCGCGACCGCCTGCGCATTGTGCAGACGAGCGGCGAGCACCTTCTGCGGATGATCAACGAGGTGCTGGATTTCTCGAAGATCGAAGCTGGCAAGATGGAGCTGACGACGACGCCGTTTCATTTACCCCAACTACTCCGCGACATCGCCGCCGCGGCGAGCGCACGGTTCGAGCAGAAGCAGCTCGATTTCGTCTTCGACCCGGCGCCGGATCTGCCTGACCTCGTGCTCGGCGACCCGCTCAAGCTGCGGCAGGTCATGGACAACCTCCTCGGTAACGCTCTGAAATTCACCGGCGGCGGGAGCGTGCGCTTCCAGGCGCGTATCATCGCACCGGAGACGATCGAGTTTGGCGTCACCGATACCGGAGTCGGCATCGGCGAGGCGGACCTTAAGCGGCTGTTTCAACCGTTCCAACAAGCCGCTGATGGCCGACCGGCCGAACCCGGCACCGGTCTCGGACTCGCGATCAGCCAGCGGATGGTGGCACTGATGGATGGCAAGCTCGAGGTGGAGAGCCGGCCCGGGGCCGGCAGCCGTTTTTTCTTTTCCGTGCGCCTGCCGGTTATCACCGCCAACGCGGGCGCGCGACGCACGACCACCAGTATTATCACCGGCTACAACGGCCGCCGGCGAAAGCTCCTCGTGGTCGACGACATCGCGACCAACCGTCATGTGCTTCGTGACCTGCTCACTCCCCTCGGATTTGAGGTGGCGGAAGCAGCGAGCGGCATGGAGGCGCTCACCATCACGCCCGAACTCAAGCCCGACCTCGTGTTTCTCGACCTCCGCATGCCCGGGATCGACGGGCTCGAGCTGGCCGGCCGGCTGCGGCAACAAGCCGGCGGCGAGCGCATGAAACTCATCGCCATGTCCGCCTCGGTCCTCTCCTTCAACCGTGAGAATGCCTTCGCTGCGGGTTGCGACGACTTCCTACCCAAGCCGTTTCGCGAGGACGATCTGCTGGCGCGAATTGGCCTGGCGCTGCAACTCGAGTGGGTCGGCGACACCGATCGCCCGACCACCCGTCCGGAGTCGCGCTCGCCGTTCGAAAGTCTCACCACCCGACTCCCTACCGCCACGCTTGAGGAGCTGCTGGCCACCGCGCGCCGTGGTGAAATTGCGCTCCTGCGTCGTCAGCTCGAACAGCTGAAAGGCGATCCTTTCATCGATGCGCTCGACACCATCGCGAAAACCTACCGGATGGAACGCGTCCGCGAAATGCTCGAGCGGCAACTCACTCTTTCTCGCCCTGCTTAATGAATTCCGCCCCGTCCGCCCGCGTGCTCATCGTCGACGACACGCCTGCCAACCTTTCCCTGTTACTCGACGCGCTCACCGAGGCCGGACACGAGATCCTCGTCGCCGAAAGCGGCCGCAGCGCGCTGGCGCTCCTCGAGCACACGACGCCTGACTTGGTGCTGCTCGACTTGGTGATGCCAGGGATGGACGGCGTGGCCACGTGCCGGCGAATCAAAGCGATCGAGGCCTGCCGCGATGTGCCCGTCCTCTTCATGACTGCCGTGGAAGAGCCCGCGCAAAAACTCCGCGCCTTCGAGGTGGGCGCGCTCGATTACATCACCAAGCCCGTGTATCCGCCCGAGGTGCTCGCGCGCGTCGCCGCGCATCTGAAGATTCGCGCGCTCCAAAAATCGCTCGCCGACGAACTCGACCTCCGCATCGAGGCCGAGGAACAGTTGAGCCAATCGCTCGACCGTGCCGTCGTGCTCGCGGACGCCGCCGGGAAAATCGTCTTTGCCACGCGCCTCGCCGAGGACCTGTTGCACAAGCACTACCCCACCCGGCCCCCCGGCGGGCTGCCCGCGCGATTTGGCGACGGGCTCGTCGCCCGCCACTTTGCCGAACCCGGCCGCAACGATCTGCAGATGCTCGTGCTCGAGGAAGTGGGCTCGCCGCCGGGGCCAAACGCGTTGATCCAGCTTGGGCTCACGCCACGCGAGGCCGAGGTGCTTTATTGGATCGCGCAGGGGAAGAGCAACCCGGACATCGCGACCATCCTCGGCGCCAACGTCCGCACCGTGCACAAGCACGTGGAGCACATTTTTCAAAAACTCGGCCTCGAGACCCGCAACGCCGCGATGCTCGCCGCCCTCGAGATTCTCCGCCCCGCCAAGTAGCCCGCGCGCAGCATTGCGCTGCAACCGGCAAGTCACCCCGAGCTCGCGACGCTCACGCCGTCGCGGTCGAACGATCGCACGCGGTTCACTTCGCTTCCCGCACTCGCTTCATCAACGCCGCGCTCTCGGTATCGAGCTGGCTGTTCGGCTCAACCTTCAACGTCCGGCGCGCGCGCTCGACTGCTTTCATTGCCTCCGCCCGCTGGTTGAGTTGCACAAGGTGCTCGACGAATCCGGTGACCACCTCGTCAAAGAACCCGATGCCCGCACCGCGGCCATACGTGTCCAATACGGTCTGATACGCCCGGATCTGCTTGTCCAGCGGCTCGGTCGCGATCGACCGCCGCACGACGTCCCTCGCCTGTTGGATACTGAGATCCCCGCGCCGGCTCTTGTTCTTGAGCGCGATATCTCCCGCTTCCTTCTCCGCGGCACTCGTTTCACCGCGCGCACGCAGGCTCTCTGCCACGCGATTCACATAGTGAGCCTCGAGATCCGGATAGCTGCGAAACGACAGCGCCGCCTCGCGCATGAGGCTCTCGACGGTCTTGGCGTCGCGCTTTTCCTTCTGCGCGGCCGCGATCAGTGTTTCCCACCCGGAGCGGTTGCGCCGCTCGAAATTCACCGCTTTCCGCGCCGCAGCACCCGCCGCCGGGGCGTTGCCCTGTGCGAGATAATCCGCCGCGAACAAATCGTGCACCCGCGATTGGCGAAAAGAGGGCAACTCTCGAAAACGTTCCGTGAGAAACTGCAACTCGTGATCGGAGAACTCGCGCCACGTCTGCGGATCGCGCGCAAACCCCGTCACGAAGCGCTGCTCCGCGTAGCGCCCCGCGTCGAGCCGCCACTTTTGGGCAATATCGAGAAAGCCGAACCACGCGTGCCGCCCATCATTGCCCGCGCCGTAGATCAGCAGCGTCGGCACGCCGCGCGCCTTGCCCACCTGCGTGGCAAAATACGCTTGGTCAGAGCAGATCCCGCCTGCGCCGAGAATCTCCGGCAACTTGTAAGTCCGACCAAGCCACACCGGGTTGTTGTTGGCCACGCGATCAGTGCGATAGCGCACCATCGTGTAGGCGCGATCCAAGTGACTGAGCGGATAATCGGAAATCGTCTGCGCCCATTCCAGCTCTGCAAACGGGGCCGAGACATCGACGACGAATTTCAGCTCATCCGCCCCGAGCCGCGCCAGGCGGTGATAGGTTCGACTCTGCTGATCCTGCTTCGTCCACCACGCGAAAGCCTCCGCTGGATCGGGGAACGTGCGCGGCAAGGCAGACGGCGAGACCTGCCCATGCGGCCAGATCGGCGGCGGAGGCACGTCGTAGACGAGGGCGATCGCAAGCGCGAGATGCGCGTAGGTCTTGAACTTCGCGGGATCACGCTCGTGCAGCGACGAGAGGATCGCGAAGACGCGCGGCACGAAATCGACCGGTGAGAGCACACCGAAAAACTCGGCCGCGAACGCCGCGTTTCCCACCAGCCACGTCTGCAGCGCGGGTGACAGATTCGCCGCCAACGGACGGGCCCGAAGATCGTAACGCGACGCCATATTCGAATGGCCGACCTTCGCCGCCTGCACCGCGGCCATCCAGCGCGGCACGAACTCCATCTCCGGCTCACCGAAAAGCGCCGCCCACCGGTAAACGTGGAGCCACGCTTCCGCCGCGGGAAATTTCTCGCGCTCATACGCGCGCACCGCGGCACCGCGCAGCAGTGCAGCCTGGGGCGCCCAGCCATCCCGTTGCGCCGCCGCATGCACCGCGGCCAAACGCGCAGGCGTCGGCAAGGCGAGTGCTTCCGCATCCGCCAAGGCTGCGGGTTGCGCGCCGAGCCCGAGCGGGCCGGCAACGAGCGCACCGAGTATCGTCCAGAATCTCACGCGGTGGAGTTACCCGATTCCAGCGCGCGAGCGAAGCGAAGAATCATCGCCACTCATGCCGCGGGTAACGCCGCGAGAGCTCAGCCTTCACTTTCGGATACATGTCGCGCCAGAACGCCGTGAGATCATCCGTCACCTGGATCGGTCGCTGGTTCGGCGCGAGCACCTCGATCTTCACCGGCACCCGTCCGTGCCCGACGGCAAACTTCCCGTTTATCCCATACAGCTCCTGGATGCGCGCACTGAGGATGGGCGGGCCTTCCTTGTTGTAGGTCAGCCGCGATTTCCGCCCGTTCCCCATGACCAATCGCTCCGGCAGGTAATCGTCGATCACGGCGAGTTGCTCCGCCGTCAGCCAGTCGCGCAGGACCGGCATCACCGGCTTGTCCTTGATTCCCCGATACCCGAGCTCGCCGTAGCAGATTTGCTCCACGAGCGTCGCACGATCGGCGTCGGTGATCGGATTCACCTCCAGTTCGGGAAACCATTCCGCGAGCCGATTTACGCGGGTGATCCACTGCTCGACGGTGTCGTCCCACGCTTCGAGTTTCAGCCGGCCGGCCAATACTTCCTTCGTCAGCAACGCGGCGGCCGCATCAAGCGGCGCGTCGTCACTGCTCGATTTCGCTTCGAGCACCAAGTCGCGAAACCGTCGCTCGCGCCGCGCCATCACGCGCTTCGCCTGTTCATCGTAGGCGACGCCGCGCTGCTCGTAATAGTCGTCGGGAAAAATCTCTTTCAACCACGCCTCCTCGATCGCCGTCGCGAGCGTGAGCAAGGTGTTCACTTCGCCGTCGCCCCGGCCAATTTCGCTGATCTCCGCCGCGACCAGCAGCGGGGATTTCTGGATCGCGCTCTCCCGCGCCAGCACGCCGCGCCGGTGGTGGACCAGTTCGCACCGGAGCGTGCCCGTATCGAGTCGCTTCGCGAGCTGGTCGGAGAAGCCGGCGAGCACGCACTTGCGCACGGCTGCGCTGTCGACGCGCTGCTCGGACACGTCCAACCCCTCCTTTTTCGCGATCTCCAAAAACTGCTCGAACAACGGCCCAACTTGTCGAGCGCCTTGCGCGTGGATTCCGAGTTTGCGGCACGCGTCCAGCGAGTAACTCGCCTGATCTGCATACCGCCAGGCGCGCATCAGTAGGAAAAAATCGCTCTCGTGCTCCTCGCCCAAAATCTCGTCGCGCGCTTCCTCGGTGCGTTTGTCCACGCCGCGCATGAGAAAACTCCGGCCCTGCGTGAGCGCCGCCATGAGCGCGACCGCCCGCACACAACCGCGCTCCTGCGCCGCGAGAAACATGCGCGCGTAACGCGGGTGCACCGGGAAACGCAGCATCTTGCGGCCGACTTCGGTGATTGAGGTAGGGCGAGGCGCCCCCGCCGAGCCGTCGGGCGACGGCTCACCGAGGGCGGTTCGCCCTACCGCTCCCAAGTCTTCCAACAACCGCTCCGCCCGCTCCAGCGCCCGCGGCTCCGGCTTCTCCAGCCAGGGAAAACTGGATACGTCGTCGATCCCGCTCGCCTTGAGCGTCAGCACCACCTCGGACAAATCGAGTCGCTTCACCTCCGGCAGTTCCTGGGGCGCGCGCTGGCCGTGCTCTCGTTCCGTCCAGAGGCGCACCGCGATACCCGGTGCCGTGCGACCCGCGCGGCCGGCGCGTTGATCGGCGCTCGCGGCGGAGATTTTCTCCACCAGCAGCGTGTTGATCCCGCGATGCGGATCGAAACGCGCGACCCGCGCCAGACCGCCATCGATCACCGCTGTCACGCCGTCGATCGTGAGCGACGTCTCCGCGACGTTGGTCGACACGATGATTTTGCGCGTCTCGTAGCGCTCCACCGCGCGATCCTGCTGCTCGGGCGCCAGCTCTCCGTGCAGCGGAAAAACCACGAAGCCGCGCAACGCCCGCGACGCCTCGATCGCCTGGACGGTGCGATTGATTTCGTAAGCGCCGGGCATGAACACGAGAAAGTCACCGCTCGTCGCCGCCGCGATGCGCTCGCACTCGCGCGCCGCCACTTCCCACACCGGCTCGCTCTCGAAGTTCACCGCTTTCGGCAGATACTCGATGCGCACGGGGAAACTCCGCCCTTGCGAGACAAGCACGTCGCATGGCGCCAGGTAGTTCTTTAGAGCGCCGGCATCGAGCGTCGCGGACATCACCACGATTTTCAGATCCGGCCGCGTGCTCGCCTGAATCTGACACGCGCGCGCGAGCGAGATGTCACCGTAGAGATGCCGTTCGTGAAACTCATCGAAGACGATCGCACTGATGCCGCGCAGTGTGGCGTCGAACGACATCTGCCGCAGCAGAATCCCCTCCGTCACGAAACGAATCCGCGTCCGCTCACTCACGCGGGACTCGAGTCGGATCTGATAACCAACGCCCTCGCCCAGCCGCGTGCCCGCCTCCTCCGCGACGCGTTTGGCGAGCATGCGCGCCGCCAGTCTCCGCGGTTGCAATACGACCACTTCACCGCGTTCCCCAAGCAACCCGTGTCGCCAGAGCATCTGCGGAATCTGCGTCGATTTCCCGGATCCCGTCGGCGCCTGCACGATCAACCGACCCTGCGCGCGCAGCGATGCCACGACGGCGTTCTCGTGTTCATTGATCGGCATTTCGCGCGGTGCAGGCATGATGAAGGAAATGCTACAAGCACCTACATCCATGCTCCTGAGTAGCTTCAATGCTCAAACTCCAAGCAGGTAGCGCTCACTTCC
>JANPIT010000706.1:0-3678 GCA_031425115.1 Opitutaceae bacterium
CGACCTTTCCCGCCGCCCTCGCGAGCAATAGCAAGATTTTCAAATATGTCGGCGGTCCGCTCGGGCCGTTGAATCCCGCGCAAGTTCACGCGCCCGCCAGCGAGCCGCTCGATCGCACGCAGGCGTATTGGTTCGAGGCCCCGGTGGTCGGCAACTTTTACGCGCCGCTCGAAATCACCCCGTCCAATCTCGATGGCCTCGTCTTCGGGCGCACGGGCTCGTCTATCACCGTGCGGATTCGCAACCGCACCTCGGCGCCCGTCACGGTCTCCGTCGCTGCACAGAATTCTCTCGGCGCACCCGCCGGGCAGCCGCCGATCACGGGCCCCGTCCCGCTGACGCGCCGCACGTTTAACGCGGCCACGGGTGTGACCACCGAGACGCTGCTCGCCGGCACCTTCAACGAAACTGTCGGGCCGCAATCCTCCGTGGAACTCAGCTTCGGCCTCGAGCGCGCGCAGATGACGGCCGCGAGCGGCGCGCTCTACGCCTCGTTCCTCCGCTTCACCGACAGCGGCAACCTCCTCGACATCTCGCTGCCCGCGAGCGCCACCGTGGCCTCGCTTTCCGGCCTCTGGATCGGCGACATCGCCGTAAAGAACGTCGAGAGCAAGGCCCCCGGCTCTCCCGGCACCACCACGAGCCGGCCGTTCCCGCTGCGCGTGCTGATGCACGTCGACGACTCCGGCACAGCCCGCCTGCTTTCGCAGGTGTTCCTCGGCACGCTCGCGCCCTCGCCAAACAACATCGGCCTCTGCACGCGCGAGACGGGTCTCAAGTCCGACGCCAAGGCAACCGCCGCGCGCTACGTTTCGACCCAGCTCCCCCTCGATACCGAGATCGCCACGGGTTCGGGCAGTGTCGCGCTCGGCGGCACGCTGGTGCGCACGCTCACGGTCGGTTTCAACGACCGCACCAATCCCTTCGTCCACGCGTATCATCCGGACCATGACAACCGCGATGCGCGCGGCAACCCGCTCCCCGCGGGCGTGGAGAGCTACACGGTCACGCGGGCGTGCACGTTTAATTTCGCCGCCACCGCACCCGCCGGCACCTCCTCCCTCGGCTGGGGCGCGTCTGTCATCGGCGGCACTTACAGCGAAACCGTCACCGGCCTGCACAAAGCCGCGCTCACCGTCACCGGCACCTTTGAACTCCGCCGCGTGAGCGAACTCGGTGCCATCACGCTGAATTAAACCAGTAATCTGCAAGCAGTGATCAGTAATCAGTGAACGAGTCCACCTGGCACCACTGACCTCTGATTACTGATTACCGGTTACTGATTACTGATTACTCCTCTCCTAACTTTTTTACTCCCGCTTCCCATGAAACGTCTCCTCGTCGCCGCCTGCCTCCTCGCGCTGCCGTCCGCTCTCTCCGCCCAGTCCGCCGTGCCGGGGTTGATCACCTATCAAGGCAAGGTCACCGACGCCGGCGGCGCGCTTATCGGTTCGCCGAGTCCGACCAACCGCACGATCATCTTTCGCGTTTACGACCACGCCACGTCGGTCGCCGCGGCCAACCGCCTCCACACCGAGCAACAGATCGTCACGATCGCCAACGGCGAGTTCAACGTCCTCGTCGGCGCCGGCTCCGCTGTCAGTGGCGAGACGTTCGTCGCCACACTCGACACCGTCTTCACGGGCGCCAGCCGCTATCTCGGTGTCACCATCGACGACAACAACGGCAGCACCGTCGACCCCGAGATCTCCCCCCGCCAGCAGATCGTGACGATGCCCTACGCGTTCCGCGCCAAAGTCGCGGAGTCCGTCACCGGCAGCGCCGCCACCAGCAACATTTTTCAGACCACCGGCAACGTCGGCATCGGCACTCGCACTCCCATCGCGCCGCTCACGCTCTTTTCTGCGGCCACCGATGCGAAGTTCCTCCTCCAGACCACGGCCAGTGGCGCGACGGCGAGCGATGGGCTGGGGATCGTGCAGTCGAACGCCGCCGGCTACCTCCTCGAATACGAGAACCTCCCGCTCCACCTCGGCACGAATTCCACGACCCGCATGACTATCGCGGCCAACGGCTATATCGGCCTCGGCACTCAGAACCCGACTGCGCCGGTCTCTCTCGGTGTCGCCCTCGGAAACACCAAGCTCGCGCTCTGGGATGACAGCACGGGCGGACTCTACGGCATGGGCGTCCAGGGAAACCAGTTTCGCCTGCACACCAATCAGACGGGTGATCGGTTCTCGTTTCTCAGCAGCACGGCTGGCAACGAAGTGTTCACGATCAAGAGCACCGGCCAAGTCGGCATCGGTATCGCCGCGCCGATCGCTCCGCTCCAGCTCTACACCGCGGACAACAACACGAGCATCCTGCTGCAACATGCGGGCACTGGGACGACCGCCCAGAGTGGCCTCGGCTTGATCGAGTCCAATAAGGGTTACCTCTGGCAGTATTCGAACTTGCCGCTGCTGATCGGCACCAACGGCACGACGCGCATGACGTTCACCGCCGCCGGCAGAGTGGCCATTGGTGGCGGCGAGAATCCCGGCGCACTTCTCTCGCTCGGCGGGAGCACGGCCAACACCAAGCTCGCTCTCTGGGACAATGAAGGCGGCGCGATGTATGGCCTGGGCATGGGCGCGAACCAGCTGCGGTTTCATGCCAACGGCACGGGCGACCGGTTCTCTTTCCTCTCGGACGCCGCGGGCACGGTTGAAGTCATGACCATCAAGACCAGTGGACAAGTCGGCATCGGCACGCCCCTTCCAGTCGGGCCGCTGCACATTCACACGCAAACGACCGACAGCCGGATGTTTTTCACCAACCAGGGCACCGGTAGCTCGGCGTCCGACGGACTGACGGTGGGCCACGATTCGAGCGGCGCGTTCTTTTGGAATCACGAGCCATTCACAGGGGTCGGGACTGCAAACGTGGCTGTCTCAGCGCTGCGGCTCGCGACGGCCAGCACCGAGCGCCTGCGCATCGAGGGCGACGGCCGCATGGGCTTCAATGCCTCGAACGGCGATGGCAACATCGGCTATTTCTTCTCCACCACCGGCACGAGCTATATGATGGTCCTCCAATCGCACATCAACGGTTGGAGATACTCCTTCGAAAACAACGGCACCGCAACGAAGTGGGGCGGGGGTTCCGGCTGGGCCATTCAGTCTGATGCCCGGCTGAAAACAAACGTCGCCCCGCTGGACGGCTCACTCGAACGGTTGCTCAAACTCCGCAGCGTCACCTTCGACTGGAAAGACGAGAACATCGGCAAAGGCCAGCAGACCGGTTTCATCGCCCAGGAAGTCCAGCAAGTCTTCCCCGACTGGGTGAAGACCACTCCATCCGGCACTCTCTCGCTCGAGCACCTGGGCTTCGAATCCCACACCGTCCAAGCTCTGCGCGAACTGCGCGCAGAGAAGGACACGCAACTCGCCGCGCGCGATCGCACCATCGCCGCACAAGACGCGCGTATCCGCGATTTGGAGGCACAGGCCAAAGCCGCGGACGCGCGCATGGCCGCGTTCGAGCGCAAACTCGGCGCGCTCTCGCTCGCCGCCGTCACCGCCAACTCCCCCCGCTAACGCGCCGCCGCCCCGTCGCGCATGAAACCCGTGAACACCACGCGAGGGTTCGAGGTGGAGCGGCTTGACCTCAAGCCGCTTCAGGGCGATCGCCCGCCGAGCCGCGCCGCCTCGCTTCCAAACCAGCGGCTTGGGG
>JANPIT010000707.1:0-1534 GCA_031425115.1 Opitutaceae bacterium
GCCTGCTGCCGCCGTATGTCGTGCTCACCGAATTGCAGGCAAGGTTCTCCGAGTCAGGATTACTCGGCGCGCGTTACTATCCGTTCGCGACCGGCGGTGATCCCGCCGCGAATCGTTTCATGGTCGAGGGGGTCGTCGCCCAGGGCGTGAGCGACGAGCGCCAACGCTCGCGCCGCGATTTGCTTCATCGGCTCAACACCTTCGAGCGGGCCCACCCGCGCGGCGACCCCAAGCTCGCCGCGCTCGCGCAATGCGAGACCGACGCGTATGAGATGATTCTCGGCGACGCCGGCAAAGTGTTCGATCTCGAGCAGGAGAAACTCGAGGTGCGCGACCGTTATGGGCGCAACACGTTTGGCCAGTCGTGCCTGATGGCGCGCCGGCTCGTCGAGCGCGGGGTGCCTTACATCACGATTAATTTCAAGGGCTGGGATACGCACAAGCAGCACTTTCCGATCATGCGCCGCAAACTACCTGAACTCGATCGCGGGCTCGCGACGCTGCTGGCGGATCTCGCCGAACGCGGGCTGCTCGACAGCACGGTCGTGTGGACCGGCGGCGAGTTTGGCCGCACGCCGAAAGTGCAATGGGAGTCGCCTTGGAACGGTGGTCGCGGGCACTGGGGCAAGGCGTTCTCCGCCCTCGTCGCTGGCGGCGGTTTCAAAGGAGGACACGTCATCGGAAAAACCGACGCGCGCGGTGAGGAAGTCGCCGAGAGCCCCGTCCATCCCAGCGAGCTCATTGGCCAGATCTACCAACAGCTCGGCATCGCCGGTGACGCGACGCTGCCGCACCCCGAGGGGCGCGATGTGCGCGTCATGCCCACGCCGGAAAACGCCACGCGGCCAACGAGCGCGCTCTCCGCGATCGCCTGAGTCGCGCCCTTTGCCATGAAGAACGTTTCTTGGAAATTCTGCGTGACCGTGGCGTGGAGTGCGCTGGCGGTCACGTTGATGCGGGCGCAGCCCGTCGGCCCTCGCATCGGCTTCGTCTATCCGGCCGGTGGAAAGCAAGGCACGTCCATCACTGTTTCCGTGGGTGGTCAGAATCTGAATGGAGCCTCGGCGGCCCTTGTCTCGGGAGCCGGTGCGCAGGCACGCGTGGTCGCCTACGAACGGCCCCTGACCCAACGCGAGATCAACGATCTGCGCGACGAGGCGCAGCGCCTCCATGAAAAGCGCGCCGCCGTGCGGTCGGACGCGACGAAACCTGCGTTTGGTCCCGACGACGAAAAGCGTGCCAACGAAATCCGCGTGTTGCTCGCGACGCGTGGCACTCGCACCGCGCCGCCGGCCATCGCAGAGACCGTCACGCTGGAAATCACGCTTGCGCCAGATGCGTCGGCCGGTGAACGCGAGGTTCGCTTGAGGACCGCCAGCGGTCTTTCCAACCCGCTCACGTTTTGCGTCGGCCAGCTCTCGGAAATGTCTGAGCCGGTGATCACGGCGACATCGGCCCGACCCGTCCGCGATCGCTATCCTGGCAACGAGCCGCGCGCCGCGCGCATGAAATCCGGGACCCAGATCACGCTGCC
>JANPIT010000708.1:0-17825 GCA_031425115.1 Opitutaceae bacterium
AAGGGCTGACTCGATCTCGGCGTAACGTCCCCACCACTGCAGCTGCGCCGCGCCCATCATCAAGCCCACCGGATCGCCGCCCGGAAGGGCATTTGACCGGCGGCATGCTGCCATCGCTTTGTCGATGTCACCCGCATACGACCACGCCATGCCCAAGACGCGGTAGGCTTTGCGATTGTCGGGCGCACGGCTGAGCAGGGCCTCCATCAAACGTGCGGACTCTTTAGCGCTCTCCTTACCCGCCCACTGCAGATAGCCGGCGTAGGAAATCTGCGATGCCATCGAATTCGGATCCAGTTTGTAGGCCCGTTCGCTTTGCTGGCGCAGCAATTCAAGACGCGAACTGGTGCGCTCATAGCCCAAAATAATCATCTGGCGGGACAAGTCCCCCTGCGCGGCCCAAACCTCGGCGTCGGTGTTGTCCAGCGCCTGGGCTTTTTTCAGGAGATCCTCCGCGAGAAACACATCCTCCCGATTCACATAGTCACCCGAATCGAAAAGCGCCCGCGCCTGTGCGACCAGTTTGCGTGCCTCGGACCGGGGCGCGGCGGCAGCGGGAGGTGAAACGGGAGCGGTCGACGCAGGTGCCAGGGTTTTCCACGGCTGCCAGATAATCAGGGCTATCGCCGCGAACGCGGCGACACCGAGTATCGTCCGCGCGCGCGCAAAGCGTGGAACTGAGGCTGTTGTCCTTGGAGATGCGACGCCCTCGTCGCTTCCACCGGGGCGGGGGCGCCCCGGCTCCAGGGCCGAACCACCCAGCAGCGTCTGCACCCGCGCGCAAAACGCCGCGCTCGTATCTCCATTTCTGAGACGCGTCCACTGCACCGCCCGAAACTCAGGGGGCACGCGCGCCGCGCCGTCGGTCGTCTCGTCAATCACCACCGGCAAGAGGAACGGCCGGTCATGCGCCATCAGATGCGAACGATCGACCGCGAGTTTCCACTCCAGCCGAAAATAACCTTCCAGCCGCGCCTGCGTCGCCGCCGAAATCACCGGCACGAACAACGCGCACGAAGCGATCTGCCCGCGAATCTTCGCATCCCACGCATCGCCGCCGACAAGTTCGTTCTGATCGAACCACACTTCGACGCCGCTTGCACGCAGCGCCTCGCAGATCCGCCGCGCTGCGTCCGCGTCCTGCGACGCGTAGCTGAGGAAGACGGCTTTGTTTTCCGCGGCGCTCATGTTCACAGCGGTTTCGCCGAACTCAGTATCGCTTCGAAACGAGGATCGTCTTTCAGGCGTGACCAACACGGGTCGAGCCGAATCTCATTCGGGGTGAACCGCGGCGAGATTCCGGTCATTAGCTGCCGCAGCAGTGCAAACGCCTCCTCGTTTCGACCTATGGCGGCGAACAACCGCCCCGCGAGCATCCGCGCGAACGCGCCGGCATACGCATCCATTTTTTCGATGACCACGACCGCAGCCTGCGCTTCGCGCACCGCTTCGTTCACGCGACCAGCGTAAGCGTTGGCCGCGGCGACATCGAGTGCCACGAAGGGCTCCTGCCGCGGCGTCC
Source organism: Opitutaceae bacterium (assembly GCA_031425115.1). Classification (GTDB taxonomy): domain Bacteria; phylum Verrucomicrobiota; class Verrucomicrobiia; order Opitutales; family Opitutaceae; genus ER46. The sequence continues at coordinate 1,523 of JANPIT010000708.1, forward strand.
ATGGGCGGCGGCGATACTCGGCGATTGCCGCCGCCGAGAAGGTGGTCGCTTCGGCTGTTTTTCCCTGAAGAAAGGCGACGAGCGCGCGATGAAGTGCGGCCGGTGCCTGAATAATGCTCACTCCATCAATGATGCTGCCCAGCGCGGGATCGGCGAGAACGCGTTCCGCAACCGCTAATTCGTGGGCCCACATCGCGCGGTCATAGGCGGCCCGCAACCCGGTCGGGTCCTGACCCGCGCGCGGGAGCCGCTGCAACGCCGCCAGGAACGCGTCGCGATCGCCTGTTAGCGCGAAGTCGGCGCGTGCCCTCGTGTTGGCGATCAAGGCGTCTTCGGGGAAAACGGCCGCGAAGCGTTCGGCGACTTGCCGTGCGGCTTCAGGCCGGCGGTGATCGAGCAACGAACCCGAAAGCTCGGAGGCCAGATAAAGATAACGCGGTTCCAATTCGATCGCGCGTTCGAAATGCCTCAAATAATCCTGCGAATTTCCCAGGCGCCGGTGGGCGAATCCCATTTGTCCCTGCAACGTGGCGTCGTTCGGCAACTGCAATTCTGCCTTCTGATAATGCGCCAGCGCGTCCCGCCAGTTCATCTCGCAGTAGTAAGCCACCAGTCCCTGCGCGTAGTTCGTTTCCGGTGCATTCGGATCAATTCGCATCGCTTCGCGCAGTGCTGCTTGCGCTTGCGCTCGCCGGGCGGAGGTCGGATCGAGATGTCCGAGCCAATACATGTGACCGTGCACTTGAGCGAGTCGGGCATAAACCAGCCCGAACTCCGGATCCTCTCCCAGCACACGCTGGTAAGCCGCAATCACCACGTCGTGCTCCTGCAAACTCGAGCGATTGTTAAGCACATCATGCAACCGCCGCGCTTTTAGAAAAAGCTCATGCGCGACAGGATTCTTCGTGGCCCGCCGCTCGATCAGCAGGCGCTCGCCTTCAGTCAGTCGCGCCTGCAGCGCAGTGGCGATTTTCTGGGCGATCGCAGCCTGCAGAGCGAAAAGGTCGCTGGTATCGCCCACCAGCGAATCGGCCCACAGGCTGGCCTCCGTTCGCGCGTGGATGAGCTTGGCGTTTACGCGCACCTGATTGCCCACGCGCCGCACACTCCCTTCAACGACCGTGGCGACACCCAACTCGTCCGCGATCTTCGCCAGGTTGCGCGCAGCGGGGTCGCGATACGCGAGCACCGACGTGCGCGAGATCACCTTCAGGTCGCGGATTTTTTGCAGATTGGTGATGACATCGTCGTGCACGCCCTCGGCGAAAAACTCATTGTCCTTCTCCGTGCTGAGATTCGCGAACGGCAGCACGGCGAGGGATTTTGAGTCGGACGTGGACGCCGCTGTCTGCGCTGCTGGCGGCGCCGGGGCCTGGTCCAGCATGCGCAGGAAGCGCGCATCGCTGCGCCACCGGTCGAAGAGCGGGTTCAGCGCGAGCACCGCGCGCGTCAGCCGGTAGCTCACGAACTGGTTCTTGAACTCCACGCCACGGTCGCGGCTCTCGCGCTCGAGCGTGGCCTGTAGGAACGCCAGCGCGTCATCCGGGCGTCCCAGCGCGAGCAGCAGTCCCGCGTGCTTCGCCTCGGGCGCATGAAACGAGGGGGTCGTCCAGTCGCGTTGCTCGAGCTGCCCGCGGATGCTCTCCGCCGTCGGCGCATCGCCGAGCTGACTCGCCGCCCACGCCTTCCAATAAAGAGCATAGTTGTCGCCGGGGGTCGCCGCGAGCTCGCGCTCGGCCACCTGCAACGCAAGTTGCCAGTCGGCGCGCGCCGCAGCGCCATGTCCCGCCTGCGCGTGAGCCAGGGCCGTGAGTGCAGCGCGGGGGCCAGTGAAAAATGAATCCCTCAGGTAGTCGCGCGGCAGGCGGGCATAAACCGCGAGTGCCTTCTCCGGCTGACGCGCCCACAACCAAACCAACCCGGAGATGCTGCCGCCGCGATCCTCCAGCAGCGACCACGCCGGCCAGCGCTCCACCGCCACGGCTGCAGCCGACACGTCGCCCCGCCAGCACAGCTTCAATATCCCGTCGAACACGAGCGCGCGCACACTCGACCGCCGCGCCAAAGACTTCGCGACCGCCGTTTCAGCCTCGGCGAAACGCCCCGCCGCGAGCAGATACGACGAGGCATCGACCCAAGGCATCGGGTTGCTGCCCGCCAACTCGTCGGCGCGCTTAAGGGCCTCGACGGCCTCATCGACCTTTCCGGCCCGGCCGAGCTTTCGGCCCAGGGCCATCATCACGCGCCAGTTGTCCGAGGCACGCGTCGCCGCGGCGCGCAGGCTCGGCTCCGTGGCCGACTGGTCGAGCCCGAGATAGTCCGCCGCACCAGCCAGCGCGATCTGCGTCTCCACCGACTCCGGTGCGAGTTGCCCCGCCCGCGCCGTCTGCGTGCGCAAGACCTCTCGCCGCGCGGGGGTGCGATCGAGGCCGAAGCGATAGAGATCCGCCGACAGCTGGCTCCATGCCGCCCAGAGCTCGCCGTCGTTGCGATCGAGTTCCGCCGCGCGCTTCAACCACTCCTCCGCGAGCGTGTAGTTTTCGCGGTTCGTGTCGTCGCCGTCTTCGAGCAGCTTGCGCGCCTGTGCGACGAGTTTGCGTGCTTCCGTCAAAGGCACCGGAGCGGCGACCGCGGGCGATGGAACCGGAGCCGACGGCGTTTTCCGCCAAGGCTGCGAGAGCGCGAGCGCGACCAACGCAGCAACACTCAGGCTTGCGGGCACCCACCATCGCCTGCGGCGGGCCCTTGGGAACGCGGGCGTCTCGCCCGCCGTTGGAACGATGACGGGCGAGACGCCCGCACTCCCGGTGAGCAACGCTTTCACCCGCGCGCAAAACACCGCGCTCGCATCGCCGCCCGGCAGCCGGGTCCATTGCACCGCGCGAAACTCCGATGGCACATGCGCCTCCGCATCTCGTGTCTCATCGATCACCACCGGCAGCAGAAAGGCCTTCGCCCCCGACATCATGTGCGTCCGCTGCGCCGCAAGCTTCCACTCCAAGCGGAAATATCCTTCGTGCCGCGCCTGCGTCGCCGCCGAAATCACCGGCACAAACAGCGCACACGCCGCGATCTGCCCGCGAATCTTCGCATCCCACGCGTCGCCGCCGACGAGTTCGTTTTGATCGAACCACACTTCGACGCCGCTTGCACGCAGCGCCTCGCAGATCCGCCGCGCCGCTTCGGCATCTTGCGACGCGTAGCTGAGGAAGACGGCTTTGTTTTCCGCGGCGCTCATTTCTTTGCCTCCGGCTTTTCCGGCGGATGCGCCGCCCGCCAAGCCTGGGCACGCGCTTGCACCTCGGTCAGGCCGGTTTTCTTCAGCCAAGCGACGAACTCCGGAGCCGACCGCATCTTGTCGAAATGCGGGTGCCACATGACTTCATCGAGCCAGATGCTTGGAAGCCAGTGGGCGTTTAGCACCTCTAGCGCAACGGACGTGCGGCCCAGCGCGGCAGCGGCGAAGCTTCGGTCTGCTACGAGGGTCGGGGAGATTTTCTCGAAGAACCGCACCGCATCGTCGTGCCGTCCTTGTGCAATCAGCAGGTCGCAGGTGTAGGCGGCAAAGTCGCTTTTGGCGAAAGGCTCCGGCTCCAGCATTGCGAGCTTGGTTGCAACCGCCGTGCCTGCGTCTTTCCGGCCGAGGTGAAACAGCGCCTGCGCTTGGTAGAACAACGCTTGATAGTTATCGGGAGCCAGTGCGAGCGAACGCTCGGCTGCGGCGAGGGCTCCGGTGTAGCGCCCTGCATGGATCAGCATGAGGGCAAGGTTGTCGAGGGCGCGGGACGCCAGCGGGTCCAGTTGGATCGACCGTTCCAATTCGGCGATGGCCTCGTCCATGCGGCCATCGGCCTCCAGAAATCGAGCGTAGCGGGCCCGCGCGACCGCGAAATTCGGATTGATGCGAATCGCGCGCTGGAAGGCCACATCCGCTTCGCTTCGCCGCCAGGCATGCTCGAGCGCCTTGGCCCGAAGCGAGTGAGCCTCCGCGGAATTCGGATCGAGCTCCACGGCTCGGTCGGCCCAGCGCAGTCCTTCCTCCAATGTGGATTGCAGCCGCCCGGCTTGGTCGATCGGAGACAACGCCGCTTCGCGGAAAATGAGAACTTCAGCGAGGCGCACCAACGCGTCGACAAACGTGGGTTCGATGGCGACGGCGCGGCGTATCATCGTTTCGGCCTGGCCGAGTTTATCGAGGTAGTCCGCACCGAATCGATTGCGCCAAAGGTGCATGGCTTGCAGGTAAAGGAGAGACGCCTCCGGACTGACGGCGCGCGCGGCGATCGCCGGCTGTCCGAGAGCGAGCGAGAGTTGTTTCGCCACGAGCGTCGCGATCTCATCCTGCACATCGAAAACGTCAGTCAGCTCGCGCTTGATCGGTTCGGAGGCCCAGACAATTTCGTCCGTCGCGGCGCGACTCAGTTGGGCGGTGATGCGAACAGTCGTGCCGATCTTCCGCACTCCGCCGCGCAACAAGTAGGCCACGCCGAGTTGCGCAGCCATCTCGCGAGGAGGCAGCGCTCGTTTTTGCTCCTTGAAGTAGAACGACGACGTGCGGCCTTTCACGGTCAGGCCTGGCACGCGACCCAGGGCATGGATCAACGCTTCGCTGATGCCGTCGGAGAAAATGTCGTTGGCCTTGTCGTCGCTGAGATTGTCGAAAGGGAGGACGGCGAGGGATTTTTCGCTCACGCGCCCCTGCGCCGCCGCGACTGCGCCGGCCGGTGCCGGTGCATCGGCAAACGGCAGCGCATCCGCCGGTCGCATCTCGCGCAGCAACTGCTCGAACCGGGGCTTCCCGCGCAGCGGATCGAACTCGGGCGAGAAGCGTGCCCACGCGTAGACCATGGTGTTGAACTGCCCGTCGGGCGGCTGACGCAGTGTCTTCTCCAACCGGTCGATCGCCTCGTCCTCGCCGCCGGCGACGCGCAGCAGCGGCAGGCAGTAGTGGAAGTCCCAATACCCCGTCGAAAGGTCCCGGTAGTTGCGATAGGCGCGCAGCGCTTGCTCGGTCGCCGCCACATCGCCGAGGCACATGTGCAGCAGCGCGGCCCAACTCAGCGCATCGGAGTCAGCCGGATTTGCCTTCAATCGCTCCTCGATGGTCAGGAGCGCCGCACGCCACTCGATCCTCGCGGCGTCGGGCTGCTTGAGCCACTCGCGCGCCATCCCCGTCCAGTAGCGTCGCGGGTAATTGATCCCGAGAATCGAGACGAACGGATGCGGGAACTGCTCCATCAGCTTCAACAGCCCCGGCGCATCGGCGCTCAGCACCGCCAGCCGCAACGCGATCCCTGCCGCGTCGTCTTCGCGCAGCTCCGTCGGCGTCAGCTGACTTACGCTCACCCTCGCAGCCTCGCGGTCGTTGAAGCTGAACAGATCCACATTCGCCTTGAGCACGAGCGCACCCACGCTGCGCCGCTCCGCCAGCAGCGCGACCGCCCCGTCGCGCGCCTGCCGGGCCTGCCCCGCCCACATCTGGGCCGTCGCCGCGAGCAGCCGCTGGCCCGCCTGCGTAAAGATCCGCGCGGCCTCGAGGGGCTTGCCCTGCCAGAGTAGAATAGTCCCCAGCTCCTCGAGCACATTGGCGTCGCGAGGACGCTCCCCGGTGAGTCGGCGATACGTCGCCTCCGCCTCTTGCAGCGCCTCCGGCGACTGCAACATAAACGCCGCCACCATCGCCTGGGCGCGACGCGATTCGAACCCGTCGGGCGCCAGCGCCACCGCACGCGCCGCCCGTTGCCCCGCCACCTGCCGGCGCTCTTCGGACCGATCCCACGAGCGATAACTCATCAACACATCCACCTGCGCCTGCACCGCCAGCACGTCGGGATCGGTGGGCGAGAGTTTCGCCGCCTGCTTCAAGAGTTCCTCCGCTGCTCCGAGCCGTTCCCGCGTCAGGTCATTCAGCACCCGCAGCTGCCGCGCCCGCTCGAGGAGCTGCCCCACCTCGCCACCAGCGGGAGTTCCGGCCGGAGCGGCGACCACCGGCGCGCCACCCGCCGACCGCCACGGACCCCAAATCGCAAGCACTCCCACCGCGACCACACCTACCAGCGTCACCACAGCCCACCTCCACGACGACCGCGCCGCCACCGTAGCGCGGTGCTTCAGCCGACGTTCCGTCGGCCCGGTCGCGGGCTGCAGCTCCGCACCATACCCCAGCAACTTCCCCACTCGTGCACAAAACCTTTCCAACACGTTCCCCTCCCCGCCCCCCGCCAACCGCGTCCACTGCACCGCCCGAAACTCCTCCGGCACATCCGCCGCCGCCTCGCTCGTCGCATCGATCACCACCGGCAGCAAAAACGCCTGCCGCTCCGAAATCATGTGCGTGCGCTGCGCCGCCAGTTTCCACTCCAGCCGAAAATATCCCTCCCGCCGCGCCTGCGTCGCCGCCGAGATCACCGGCACAAACAGCGCACACGCCTTGATCTGCCCGCGAATTTTTTGGTCCCACGCATCGCCACCTACGAGTTCGTTTTGATCAAACCACACCTCCACCCCCGCCGCCCGCAGCGTCTCCGCGATGCGCCGCACCGCCTCCGCGTCCTGCGACGCGTAGCTCAGGAAGACGGCTTGGTTTTCCTCGGCGCTCATTTCAGCTGGTCATCGGCGAGGCCGATTTTGCGGAGGAAGGCGGGCCAGCGGGGATCGGCGTGGAGCGGCTTGAGCACGCTGTCGCATCGGACCCAACTAATACCGGCATCGCGAAGCTGGTAGGATCGCTCCAGCCACTCGAAGGCTTGGTCAAACTCACGGCGCCACATGTAGACCCAGGCGATGGCATAGGGAGCGGTCTGGCCTAACTCGGAATGTAGAGTGGCGAGCGCTGCGTCAGACTCACGTTTTTGCCCCAAGGTGTGGTAGGCGCCCGCTAGCATTTGAAGACGATACATTTTTTCCGGTTCCAGCTGTGCTGCGGCCAGTGCTTCTTTCGCCCGGCCCTGCAGCAGGAGGATGCAACTCAGATTGCCGTGGGAAAATATACCGTTGGACGAGAGTTCGATCAAACGCCGGGTTTCGGCTTCGGCATCGAGCAATCGACCGGCGAACAAATAGGACATCGCGAGGTAAAAGCGGGTGTCGACGCTCACGGGATCCAGCCCGACGGCGCGCCGGGCCAGCTCGATGGATTTTTCCAGACTGCCCAAGGCCTGCTCTGTCGCCGCGGCATCGGTGAGGACGGCCACATCCGACGGAGCCAGGGCCAGGGCGCGCGCGCTGGCTGCCCGAGCTGCCCGCCACTCAAAAGCATACCGCAATTTGACCTGAGCGATCACGGAGTGGGCTTCTGCCATGTCGGAATCAACCGCGAGAGCCCGCGTCGCAGCGATTTGGGCCTGCTGAGCTCGCTCGGGGTTCAGTGGCTCCCACGAAAGCTGCCAGAGCCTGGCACGGGCGAGGGCGGCCCATGCGACAGCAAAGTTCGGGTCGAGCTTCAGCGCCTGCTCGTAGTAATCGATCCCGCGCGCGACGTCCGCGGAACCGGCGCGGGTCGCGAGGAAGCGGCCTTGGAGGTAGAGTTGGTGTGCCTCGGGATTTTTCGTGCCGCCCTTGGTCGCGGCTTGGACTTGCGCCTTGATCTCGGCTTGGGCTGCGGTGGCGGTGGCGGCGCTCGTCGTGCCGCCCGTGAGTTGACCGCGCACGCTCGCGACGATCTTCTGCGCGATCTCACTTTGCGTCGCGAAAATATCCGTGGGCTCCAACGGGCCGAAACTTTCCGACCACACCGCTTCGTTCGTGGCGGCAAGGCTGAGGCGGGCGGTGATCTTCACGCGCTTTCCGGATTTCTGCACGCTGCCCTCGACGACGTGCGCCATGCCGAGCTTCTCGCCGACTTCCTTCGCGGTGGCGTTCTTGCCCTTGAAGGAAAACGCCGAGGTCCGCGCGGCGACGCGCAGCCCGGGAATTTTCTGGAGCGTCGTGAGTAATTCGTCCGCGATGCCGTCAGAGAAATATTCGTTTTCGCGGTCGTCGCTGAGATTGGCGAAGGCGAGCACGGCGACGGACTTGGGGTCGGGGGCACTGACCAGTGCCGCGGTTGATTTGGCTGGGCGGTTGAGCTGCGCGACAATCTCCGGATCGCTGCGCCAGTCCTTCACGCGCACATCAATTTGGAGCAGGTTGCGGAAATAGCGACGCCAGCCCACGGTCGTCGCGGCCTTGCGAAGATAACTCAGTGCCGCCTCTTTCTCACCGAGCACGAGACTTGCGGCCAGGGGACCATACCAATACTCCATGGGATAGAGTCGATCGAACCCCAATGGATTCGTGGCTTCGATTACTCCGGGTAGTGCCGCCCGCGCCTCCGCCATTCGGCCAAGCCGGAGCAGCGTCCATACCTCGATCTGGCGGTAGCGGATTTTGCCGGGATCCTTCGCCCGCGCCTGCGTGACCTCCGCGTGCGCCGCCTCGAATTGGCCCCGCGCCTGTTCGGACTTTCCCTGCAACATCAGCAGGTCGCCTGCGATCAGCGCTTTTGGAGTCTCGCCATAGTTGCGCAGCCAAGCGTTGGGCAGTTGCCGCACGGTGGCGAGCGCGTGCTCCGTGTCGCCGCTGGCGAGGGCATAGATGAACGCCGGCATCGACTCCCGCGCGTTGTCGCGAAACTGAGCCGGCATTTTGTCGAGCCAGCCTTTCATCATCGGTAGGTCGGCGTGGGAGAACGCGGCGAACGACGCGAGGTCGGCGTGCAGGCCGCCGTAGAGCAGTGAATTGAGCGGGGTGAAGGCGAGCGTGCCACGGAATGCTTTTTCCGCGCCTTCGAAATCTTCCATGTGGAGTTGGACCAGGCCGTAGTCGTAATGGACCAGCGCATTGCCGGGAAAAAGCTCAAGCGCGTGCCGGGCATTTCGCCGCGCCTCTTCGCGCTTTCCCTGATCCGCCAGGGTGAAGCTAAGCATCCGGTGGTAGAACGGCTCGTGCGGTTTGATCGCGATAGCCTGCCGCAGGAGCTGTTCCGCTCGCGCGGGATCGTGGCCGGCGTAACTGGCGAGATAATACGTTCCTTGTGCCGCCAGTGCGTCTGCATTCTGAGGGGCGAGTTTCACCGCACGCTCTGTGAATTGTCGCGCGAGCGAGCGTCGTTCCTCGGACATGTCGAACCCCCGGGTCATGAAAAGACTGTTGAGCCACGCGTAGAGGATGACTGCGTCAGTGTCGGCCGGACGTTTAGCGAGAACCGTCTTCAAGATGTCGTCGGCGAGCGCAAAACCCTCCGCCGTCGAATCGGGCGAATTGAAATCGAACAGCGCCGCGGCGCGGGCCAGCTCCGGGTCGCGCGGAGCCGTCTCCGTGTTCGGCCAGAATTTCCACGCCGCCAGCGCTGCGATCGCCATGGCTGCCGCCGCGACCCAAGCGAGCCGCCCGCGGAGCGACCGGCCCAGCTCGGCCTGGACTGGGGACGCGACGCCCTCGTGGCGTTCCCCGGGACGGGGGCGTCCCGGCTCCGACCCGGAGCGAGCCGCCTCGTGATTCAGGACGCCCGTGCGATGCGACCACAGTTTGAGAAAACGCTGCTGCACCTCGGCGGGCACTTCGCCGCCGCGGAGCCGCGTCCACTGCACAGCACGGAAGCGATCCGGCACGAGGGCGTTGGGCTCGCGGGTGTCGTCGATCACGACGGGCAAGAGGAAGGGCACGCCGCTGGCGATGCCGCGGGCGCGCTCGGCGGCGAGGTCCCACTCGATGCGGAAGTAGCCTTCGGGGCGCGCCTGGGTGTTTGCCGAGATGACGGCGATGAAGAGCACGCACTCTTTGATCTGACGGCGGATTTTTGCGTCCCACTCGTCGCCGTGCTCGAGCCCGCCGTCGGCGTCGAACCACACCTCGACGCCACCGCTGCGCAGCGCTTCGCAGATACGCCGCGCGGCCTCCGCGTCTTGGGACGCGTAGCTCAGGAAGACGGCTCTGTTTTCCGCGGCGCTCATCATTCGATCGGCCTCTCCATCGCGAGGATCGCCTCGAAGCGAGGGTCCGCCTTCAGTTGCGACCAGAACGGATCAAGTCGCGCCTCGGGTGGCGACATCCGCGAGGGCCGGCGGATCACCTCTCGAAGCATAGCCAGCGCATCGTCGGGCCAGCCCATCGCGATGAAAGCCCGACCCGCCTCCGCAAACGCGATCGGTCCCGCATACGCGTCCAGCGCCGCCGCCTGTTCAGCCGCGGCCCGCAGTTCGGGCGCCGCCTCGTCGAACCGGCCGAGAAACACTTTCGCCTGCGCTGCCGCCAGTCGCACAAACGCCCGTTGCCGCGGTGTAGCCGCCCGCCCCTCGAGCTCGCGCAGCGCCGCCTCCGCCAGTCGCCGCGCGTCGTCCCGCTTCCCCGCCAGAAACGCCACCCGCGCCCGTTGCAGCGTCACGGGTTCGCTGAAGATTCCGCCGAGATCGTTCACCGCCGTCGGCTGCGGCCGCTGTAACAGCTCGTCGGCGAGCGCGAAATCTCGCGCCAGCATCGCGCGCATGTAACGCGGGAACAGTCGCTCCGGATCCGAACCCGCCGACGGCACTTCGTCCAACCCACGCAGAAACGCCGGCACGTTGCCGTCGATCGCAAACTGCGCGCGCACCTGCACCATCTTCGTGTAGCTGTCGTTGGGCACCTGGGCGAGCAGCCGGCCCGCGACCTCCACCGCACGCTCGTTCCACCGCAGGTTGTGCAGGTGATCGGCCAACTGGCTTTGCGTGTAGTGATCCGCTGGATTCAAACGCAGCGCGCCCTCGAAACACGCGATCACCTCCGGCCACTCGCCGAGCCGCCGGTGCGCATAGCCTTTCTGCGCGAGCAGGCCGGCATCGTTGGGCAACTGGGCCAGCGCGCGATCGTAGTGCACCAACGACGCGCGCCAGTCGTTGTTGCAGAAATACTCGAAGCCGCCGCGCGTGTAATGGGTCTCGGGTGCATCCGGCGCGATGCGCTCCGCTGCCCGCAACGCCTCCTCTGCCTTCGCCCGGCGCGCCGGACTCGGATCGAGATGCGAGAACCAATACAGTGTCCCGTGGATCCGGGCCAGCCGCGCCTGCGCGATCGCGAGCCCGGAATCCTGCGCGAGCGCGCGCTGATAGGCCTCGGCGGCCTGCTCCCAGGCGCCGACACTCGACCGCGTCGACAGCCTATCCTCCTCGATCCGCGCCCGCAGATACAATTCATAGGCCACCGCGTTTTCGGTGGGACGCCGATTGATCAACGCCCGCTCGCCCGGCGTGAGCGTCGCCTTCAGCGCCGCCGCGATTTCCTGCGCCAGGCGTGCTTGCAGCGCGAATACATCCGTCAGGTCTTCCGTGAACGACCCGGCCCACAGATGCTCGTCCTTCTGCGCATCGATCAGCTTCGCCGAAACACGCACCTTGCCGCCCTGGCGCAGCACGGTCGCCTCGAGAATATGCGCCACCCCGAGCTCCTCGGCCACGCGCTTCACGTTGCGCGCCGCAGCATCGCGATACGCCAGCACGGAGGTGCGGGAAATGACCTTGAGGTCCCGAATTTTCGCGAGGTGTGTGATCACCTCGTCGTGCATCCCCTCGGCAAAGAACTCGGTGTCCTGTCGGGCGTTGAGATCCGCAAAGGGCAGCACCGCGATGGATTTGTCCGGCGCGGCGGGCCTTGCCGGCGCGATCGCACCGGTCTTCGTCGCGCCACCCGGCACCGCCGGCGCTCCGCGCGCGCCGACCTCGCGGAGCAGCGCCTGAATCTCCGGTGCGTCGATTACTCCGTTGAACCGCGCGTCGATCCGCAGCGATGCCGGAGTAAACGGAATATCCGACGGCTCCACGAAAAGTTTCCGCAGCCAGCGCGCCGTGGCCGGCAAGTCGCCAATTTCCCGATACGCCTGCGCGATCATCACCACAAGCGGTCCGCGATAAAGACTGGGAGATCGCCCGCTGACCAACGGCTCGACCTGACCGAGCGCGGTGCGCGCATCCGCCGCCCGGCCGGCGCAGGCGAGCGTCACCGCCAGCGCGGCGTGCAGCGGCTCATTGTCCGGATCGTTGGCGAGCAGTTCGCGGAGGAGCCGCTCCGCCTCGCGAAACTGTCCGGCCGCGGGCACCGGCCGCCCCGCGCTCCGATGCGCGAGCCCGGCGAGGAGAGCGCGGGGGCCGTGATACGTGCGATCGGAAAACATCGGCTCCGGCAGGCGCATCAACAACTGCAGCGCCTCGTCCCAGCGTTGGTCCGTCATCGCCAGCAGCCATTGCGCATGGACGACGCGGTGGACCGAGCGGCCGCTGGCCGGCACCTTTTCCAGCGCCGCGCGCGCCTTCGCCCGATCGGCCCGCAGATAATAGTTCACCTCGAATTGGGTAACATGAGCACGGATACCGGTGATGTTCGTCTCGCCCACCGCCGCCTCCGCCCAGCGCTCAGCCTCGTCCGCCTGCCGGTTCGCCAGGTAGGTCGATGCAAGGATCCACGCGGGAAAGATCGCCTTCGGATCGGCGGCCAGCCAGGCGCGGCCCGACCGCTCGCTGCCGGCGAAATCGTAGGCGTGATAATACGAAAGCAGCTCCGTGAACCGGGTAAGCCCATCGCGCGGCAGCTTGGCGAGCACGCGGTCGAGCTGCGTCCGATAGGCATCGTCGTCGCCGCCGCGGCTCAACATCGCCACCAGGTGCAAGCCGACCGCCAGTTCGCCGAGCGGCGAACCCGGCGTCAGCCGCAGCGCGCGGTCCGCCGCAGTCTTACCGACCTCGAGGGGTTTCGCGCCGCGGTCGAACTGCCGGATGGTTTGCAGACTGTGGATGATGCTGCGCAATGCCCAGCCGTCGGCGAGTTCCGGATTGGCCAGGAGAACGCGGTCCAGCGTCGATGAGACCACGGCAAAATCCTCCTTCTGCCATTGGTCCGGAATGAGCCGCTGCCGCACACGCGCCAGCTCCTCGGCGCCCACGCCGGCCGGTTGCGGTGACGCGATAGCCGGCGCCGCGGGTCGATCCGCCTGGCGCCACGGGCGCCAGACCAGCAACGCCGCCACCGCGACCAGCCCCGCGATCGCCAGCGTCAAACCACCCGATCGCCGCCGCGGTCGCGCCAGAGGAGGCCGGCTTTGACTGCTGGCAAAAGGAGCCGGTGTGGCAGAGGGCGTCGCGCCCAGGAGTGTCTGCACGCGCTTCACAAAGGCCGGCGTCACTTCCCCCGCGGGCAGCCGCGTCCACTGCACCGCGCAAAACTCCTCCGGCACGTGCGCTTCGCTGTCGTGCGTGTCGTCGATCACGATCGGCAATAGGAACGTCTTCACCGCCGCCATTGTGTGCGTGCGCTGCGCGCCCAGTTTCCATTCCAGTCGGAAATAGCCTTCGAGCCGCACCTGCGTGCTCGCCGAGATCAACGGCACGAACAGCGCGCACTCCCGGATCTGTTTCTTGATCTTCGCATCCCACGCATCGCCGCCGACGAGTTCGTTCTGATCGAACCACACCTCGACTCCGGCGGCGCGTAAGGATTCGCAGATACGCTTCGCGGCCTCCGCGTCTTGCGACGCGTAGCTGAGGAACACGGCTTTGTTTTCCGCGGCGCTCATACGGGTGGGCCGCCCAGCTCGCCTTCCAGCCAATGACGATCGAGTTGATCCTTTTCCCGCCAGCCTTGCTTCAACCGCCACAAAAGCTTTTTCGAGGCAAAGGGGATGCGCACGCCTTCGATCTCCGCGAACTCGATTTCACCGGCAGTTTCGGCGAAAGTCAGACCACAAGCGGCCAGCATCAAATCAACCACGATTTCATCTGCTACGCGCACGACGACAAAGTTATCGAGATCATCGTCAGTCATCTCGCGCACCGCCTTGTCGGGCAGATACTCGAGGGCATCGCGCACGCGACGCTGATTCTCGCGCGAACGCTCGATCAGCAAATCCACGTCCTCGGTGGCTCGCACCAAACCTTGATGGGCCATCGCCAGCCCGCCGATCACCACGTAACGCGCCTCGCGGGCGTTCAGCGCACGACAAAGCGCTACGAGATCGCTCGATTCGGGGATGCGGGGCGGGCGCGGGTCGTCTGGCGTTTCCATGCCTCGAATTCGTCAAAGGTGCGAAAGCGCAGCACCGTGCCGCGGCGCATCGCCGGCCGCGCGGCAACCGGCTCCACCATCGCCTGCAATCGATCGAAACGCTCCATAACAGATCGCGTGCGCGGTCGGCCCACCACTTTCATGCCTTGTCCATCTTCCACGACGCCAAGGTGGAGGTGCCGTCACCCGAGAGCAAGGCCGATGCTCGGAACGCTGCCGGAGGTGCCGTGCGGAGCGTCTCATACTGCTCTGGCGCCGGAAGGAATTGTAGGCGTATCGCACCCTCCCCCACGTGATGGCAGAAGCCGAGATCAGCGGCACGAACAGCGCGCACGCCGCAATCTGCCCGCGGATCTTCGCATCCCACGCATCGCCGCCGACGAGTTCGTTCTGATCGAACCACACTTCGACCCCAGCCGCACGCAGCGCCTCGCAAATACGCTTTGCCGCCTCCGCGTCTTGCGACGCGTAGCTTATAAAGACGGCTTTGTTTTCGGCAGTGCTCATTTCAACTGCTCGTCATGCAGGCCAATCTTGCGCAGGAAGACCGGCCAGCGCGGATCGGAGTGGAGGCGAACCAAAAAGGGGTCCTTCTTGAGGCTGAGTAGCCCTGAATCGCGCTGACGGAGTGCTCGCTCCAGCCAGTCGAACGCACGATCAAGGTCGCCGCGATCGCCGTAGGCTTCGGCAATCTGAAAGGCGCCCGTTTCAGCGAAGGTCGCAATGAGCTCGTTAAGCGCGGCGTCCGAGTCGGCCCGGTTGTTGCGCCTCCCGTGGACTAATGTGAGCGCGAACAGTTTTGCCCAGCGGGAGGACTCGTTCTTTGCGAATTCCAGCGCTTCATCGTGGCGGTTTTGCAGCAGCAGGGGAATCGCCATTCCGGCATTGGCCCACGCGGTGGTCGGACTCAAATCGCGCAACCGGCGATTTTCCTGCTCGGCCTCGGCTAGCCGTCCGGCGGAAACGAGAAGAAAGGCATATTGCAGGCGCAACAAAGGGCTGACCGGGTCCAGCGCGATCGCCTTTTGGCACAACGCAATCGCCTGTTCCGCGTCGCCCAACGCGCTGCTCAGCATAATGGCACCGGCCAGCACGTCGGGATCGTTGGGCGCGAGCTGCCGGGCCCGGGCAATCGAGGAAGCGGCGCGTTTCCAGTCGAAATCGTAGGTGCATCGCACCATTCCGAGCGCGACGTGTGCCTCGGCGAGATCGGGCATGAGCGCGAGGGCTCGCTCCGCGGCCTCGCGAGCCAACTGGGTGCCCTCATCAAAGTCGCGTTTCGTATCCCCTTGGCCGCCGCGCACCAGCCCCGCCCGGGACAAGGCCACCCACGCCAGCGCGAATTGAGGATCGAGTTCGACCGCGCGCTGCAGCAACTCGATCGCACGCAGAGCAGACGCGAATGAAAATTGCTGGGCGAGAAATTTGCCCTGCAGGTAAAGCTGGTGCGCCTCCGGGTTCTTCGTGGCGCCCTTTGTCGCCGCCTGCACCTGCACCTGAATTTCGGCTCTCGTCGCCGCAGCGACAGTCGCATCACCCGTGAGCCGGCCGTGCAATTCGCCGACGATCGCCTGGGCGATCTCGGTCTGCGTGGCAAACACGTCAGTCAGCTCGATCGGCCCGAAACTCTTCGACCACACTTCTTCATTCGTCGCAGCGCGGCTGAGGCGAGCGGTGATCTTCACGCGATTGCCGATCTTCTGCACGCTGCCCTCGACGACATGCGCCATGCCGAGTTTTTCGCCGACTTCCTTGGCCGTGGCATTTTTCCCCTTGAACGACCACGCCGACGTGCGCGCGGCGACGCGGAGGCCGGGAATTTTCTGGAGCACGGTGAGCAATTCATCCGCGATGCCGTCGGAAAAATACTCGTTGTCCTTGTCGGCGCTTTGATTCGCGAACGCCAGCACAGCGACGGATTTGGGGTCGGGGACGGCGGCTCCAACCGACGCTGTTTTGCCGGTGGGCGAGGATCGTGGATTCGCGTCAAGCCGCGCTTGCAATGCTTCGAACCGAGGCTGGCCGCGGAGCGGGTCAAAATACCATGCGTGGCGAAGATTGGCTGCCGTCAACACGACCTTCGGCTCCTTTTCCAGCTGTTCAAGGATGTCGATTGCCGCGTCGAACTGCTTGAGGACGACATGCCCCATCACCAAGTCGAAATCCGGTTTGTTCCGCAATTCTCCCAGCAGCCGAAATAAACGCCCGGATTCCTCCACATTGCCGTCGGCCGCTACCAGCCAGGCTTTCCAAGACAGGAGATTCTGCGAGTTGGGCGTCTCGGCCAGCCAGATGG